>NZ_JAUBSB010000082.1:0-19057 GCF_036702135.1 Microcoleus sp. LAD1_D3
AAACTTATCTTTAATCGAGCTTGAATATATCGATCGCTCTTATTCTTGATGTGCGATCGATTATTCAGCAAGCCCTAATTAACAAAATTGATATTGATTTTTCCCATGTTCCTTAGCACGATACATCGCAACATCGGCATTCTTGACTAAAATCTCTGGCTCTTGACCGTCAATGGGATATAAACTAATGCCAATACTTGTAGTTACAGAAACTGTATGTTCTTCTAAAATAAAAGGCTGCATGATGGCGTCGCAAATTTTTTCCGCTACTTTCGCAGCTTCCTCGCGACCTGGAATTGCGGGCAAAATGACTGTGAACTCGTCGCCACCCAACCGCGAGATAGTATCGCTGCCGCGCAAGCATTTTTTGAGCCGACTGGCAACTGTTTTTAAGAGCAAATCGCCTACATTGTGTCCGAGAGTGTCGTTGATTGACTTAAATCCATCTAAATCTAAAAACAGTAAAGCTACCAATTCCTGAGTGCTGGAGGCTATTTCTAGAGACCGATGCAAGCATTCGTAAAACATTTTGCGGTTGGGCAAACCGGTGAGAGCATCGTGATAAGCTTGGTGGCTGAGTTCAGCATTTTTTTGTTCTAGGGCATTTGCGCGGAGTTGGCGCTCGGTAATATCTCTGATTGCTCCGACTAAAAATACATTGCCGGCCGCATCTTTATGCAGGGATCTTTTAGTCGCAATCAGATGCGTAATTCCGTGAGCGTCAGTAAAATATTCTTCATTTTCTCGCGGCTGGTGAGTTTGCAATACTAATTCGTCTTGCTGCCAAAATATCTCGGCTTCGGCTTGGGGAAATAAATCGTAATCTGTGCGGCAGGTTAAAATTTCTAAAGGATAGCCAATAAACCGACAATATGCCTGATTCAAAACAACGCAGCGGTGATTTCGATCTTTGACAAAAATCGGGTCGGGAATTGTATCGATTAGTGATTGTAAAAATTCTTTAGACCGTTTTAATTCTTCTTGCAAGTGCGCCAGATAACCCACAACTGCCGCACCAGAACCCCAAAGACTGAGGATTGGAGGAATTAAGGGCAGCCACCAACCGACTAAAAATGCTAAGTATAAACTGGCACTTAGACCGAGACATATACTTAATAAACAATAAGCAGATCGACCAAGCGATCGCAAATTCCAACTCACATTTGCTCCCGCCCAAGACCACAGTAAAATCCACAGCAACTCGGTAGCTTCTGGCCAGACATTGATACCCCCACGCCCGTCGATGGCTGCACTCAAAATTTGGCTCAAGAAATGAGCCTGAAGCTCGACTCCTGCTATTTGCTGGGGAGGAGCAAACCAACCGGAACTGTAAGCATTTTGGTAAAAGTCTCTGAGGCTGGGGGCAGTTGAGCCGATCAAGACAGCGCGCGATCGTACAAAATCAGCAGGTACTTTGCCCGAAAGCACATCGCTCATCGATACAGTGCGAAAACTGCCTCGCGGGCCGCGCAGGTTGGTCAAAATTTGATACCCACGGCTGTCCGATCGAACGTAAGCACCGTCATTCGGTTGAAAAGGCCGAAAAACCCCCTTGCCTAACTGCAAGTATTTAGGATTGGCTTTTGCTGATTGAGGGGAAATTCCTTCGCTTTGAAGGTAAAGCAAAGCCAGTCTGAGTGCGAAACTTTTATGAGTTTTGCCGTCTCCGGGCCAAGCGTAGAGCAAAGTTCGCCGGACTTTTGAGTCAGCGTCGATGACAACGTTGTTGAAACCGATTCGATCGAGCTTGTCAAGTACCGGAGGTGGCCGAACTCCGAAGCGGGTTTCGTCTGGCATCAACTCAATGCCGATTAAGTTGGGAATATTTTTAAAAGTGTTGAGCAATTCGGCGTTACCCGGTTGAGTTGGCAAATCTCGGTAAACGTCAAGGCCGATCGCCCGCGGCTTGCCAGCGTGTAATTTTTGGAGCAATTGGGCCAATACAGCATCCGAAATTGGGTAGCCGTATTTTTGCAAGTCAGCTTCGTTAATTTCTACAATGACGATGCGCGAGTCAATTAGTTCGGCCGGCCGCCAGCGCACAAACTGGTCGAAAGCAGCCCATTCCCACACCTGAAAACATCCAAACCAGCGCATTACAATGACCGTACTAGCAACGGCACTCGCAGTAATCAATACTCGGCGTTCTCGATCAACCCATTTTTTGATAGTTTCTAGCATATTTTGGGGATTTTTGCCTAGCCCTGTAAGCATCTCAGCTACTACTAGATATAGCTTTTACATTTCCGGGGCGATCGGCTCAGTCGATTTTAGATTTTAGATTTTAGATTTTAGATTTTAGATTATCCAATTTTTTGGTTTTTCGGTGCGGGCGAGTCGATTTTAGATTTTAGATTATCCAATTTTTTGGTTTTTCGGTGCGATCGGGGTGCAAGAGCAGAAACCGGGTTTCGCAACCCAAATATGTCATTTCAACAATCATTCTGGAAGCAAAAACCCGGTTTCTTGCATTTTTATGTAAAAGTTTTAGTAGTAATTCACGGATCTAAATACTAGAAACCCACAACTTGTTTTAAAAAATTTTCTTCTCACTAATTTTTACTATTTTTTTATTTATTATAGATGCAAAATTTTAGATTGATTTCGCAGCACGAGCCCAGGATAAAGTAAGTTAAAAAGCAGGATATTTCCGGCCAATCAATCTAAAATCTGTCATCTATAATCTCCAACTTTCCTGTCAGTTTTGAAAGTTGCGGGGGCCGGTGTAACCCGATAAATCAGCGAGTTTATCCAAAGATTGTGTCCCCGCATAAAACTGACCATTAATCTCCCAAGTCGGGAAACCTTTAACATTCGCAGCCGCAGCTTTGCAAATTTCAGCGCGGGAATTTTGCCCCCTGGGATCGCATTCAAAATAATCAATTATTTTGGCTGCTTCTTTGCCGAACAGCATTTTTTGGTCGTGGCAGTGGGGACACCAGTAAGCGCCGTACTCTTTAGCGCCAATTTGTCGGAGGTGGCGGGCCAAAGCAATTTGTGCCGGGCCGGAGGTTGTAGTGACGGCAGGAGGTACAATTCCGGGGGTGGAGACAGTAGGAGCAGGTGAGTTGACGCTGTTATAAAGTCCCAAGGCACCGATCGAACTCACCATTGCCACCAAAATGCCTGTAAACACCAACTGTCCGATATCTTCCCACTCGCGCCCGACTAGCACCAGTACAAACAGCGAGAGTGAAAATAAGGCAGAAGTGATGCAGTAAATGCACAGTTCCTGAATTTCAAAAGCCATCAAATACATCAAATAGCTGCTGAAAATTACCATCGCAGCGGTGATGATAAATAGCGCTTGCCAAGTTTTGTTTTCTAGTTGAGAGTGCAGTCCTTTATTGGTGTTGGGATTGACGCCTTTGGGAGCCAATGCCAGGATTGCTATGCTCAGGTAAGCCAGACAGCCTAACAAACTTAAAGGCACTGTGCCAAAGACTGTAGCGTAGGGACTGTTGAGAATTTTGTCACAGCCGCTGGTGGGACAAAGGACCGAGCCAGTCGTAAATTTAGCGATCGTGAGATAGGCCGTTTCTACGACGCCTATGGCTGCGATCGCTGCCATCAGAGTCCTAGACCAGCGATGAATCCAAGGGGTTGAACGTCGGCGAATCATTTTTTGATTTGGTAATTTGGGAATTGGGAATTGTTGACTGTTGACTGTTGAGTGTTGACTAATGACTGTTAATTGTTAACTAATGACTGATGACTGATAACTGATGACTACTGACTACTGCCAACTGACTACTGTCAACAGTCAACAGTCAACAATTCCCATTTTACGTTTTACTTGTGACTTTGCCCGGTTCCGGTGTGGGCCCTCTTGAGCCATTAGCGTCTCTGTTTTCCTGTTCGCGCTCTTTCTGTGACAAGCTGCGGCGGGCGGCTTCTACAAACTGACTGACGCGGATCGGATCGATGGGCTGCTCGATGCGGCCGTTTCGCTTCAGGGAACTCGATACGATTACGCCGTCAGCGGCCTGCATGAGGGTGGAAATGTTTTCCCACGAGGCGCCGCTGCCGATGAAAACTGGAATTCCCGCTGCTGCTGCACTGGCGAGTTCTAAGTCTTCGAGATTGGGAGGGCTGCCAGTTGTCCAGCCGGAAAGGATCACGGCGTCGGCTAAAGCTCGCCCGATCGTCTCTTGGACGGCTGTGGTCAAATTGGGGCTGCCTAGGGGTCGCCCGTGCTTGACTAACACGTCTGCTAATATTTTGACATCGCTGCCCAATTCCCGGCGGTAGCGCAGTAGCTGGTGAGCTTGGCCTTCAATTAAGCCTTGGTCTGTAGCCATGATGCCGTTGAGGACGTTGACGCGGATGAATTGAGCTCCTGTGCAGGAGGCGATGGCGATCGCGCTGTGGGCGTCGTTTCGCAGCACGTTAACGCCGATCGGCAGCGTCACGAGATTTGTTAGCCTCTCAACTACCAGAGTCATGGCACTTACCACAGCCGGATCTACGCTGTCTTTGGCAAAAGGAGCGTCGAAAAAGTTCTCGACAATGATACCGTTTGCGCCACCAGAAGCCAGCGCTGTAGCCTCTTGCTCGGCTCTTCCGATAATAGCTTTGAGGTTTCCGCCCCAGCGGGGAGAAGTTGGCAAAGGCTGTAAATGTACGACACCGATTATGGGATTCGGCGTTTTGAATATTTGTTTTAAGTCCACGGATTTTCCTGAAACCACCAAGTTCACTGACGGCTGACGGCGGATTTTGACGGTATATTCTAGAATTCTATATCCACGGGGGCGATTCGGTTGACTTAATCGGGTCGCCAAGTTGCTCAAACCCCGCAGCCATAACAGTTTAGATTTTAGATTTTAGATTTTAGATTTTACATAGGCGACCTACTCACCTCACTTAAAGACGCATACTTGCTTCTAGATAGGAGTCCTCGAAAGCAAAAAAGTTTAGATTTTAGCGAGATCTCCCAGATTCATCTGTGAAGTCAATGCTTTAATCTTTAATCTAAAATCGACTGACTACAATCGGGGTTGAAAGCTTGACTGCCATTGCATTCTTTTTTATACCTTGGTGTCGGCAGGGGTTTATCCTTCTATATCGAGGTTAATTGGTGAAAGTTGTTCTCATAATTTTCGCTGTCACCGCAGGATTGGGGGCGGCAATCGAAGTGCTGCTGCGGGTGCTGCTGGGTTTTGGTAATCCCTTGATTTATATTGCCGATGCCGAGTGTGGCTATTTGTTGGCGCCCAACCAGAAGGTACGCCGCTTGGGCAACCGGATTGAGATTAACGAGTATTCGATGCGTAGCGGAGCGATCGCCCCTACACCCCCTCCAGAAACTCTGCGCCTCTTGCTGTTGGGAGATTCTGTCGCCAACGGCGGTTGGTGGACACATCAGACAGATACGATCTCGGAAATTATGGCTCGGAATTTGAGACTGCAAGTACAGAATCTGGCGAGCGATTCACAATTAGGTTCACCAGTCAACTATTCAAATTTTGAAGTTCTCAACGCCTCAGCCAATTCTTGGGGGCCGAGGAATCAACTTGCTTACGCCAAGCGGTTCGGTGTTTTTGGGGCAAGGGCTTTGGTTTTGCTGCTCAATACGGACGATTTGTTTGCATCGGCTCCTTGTGATCTGGTTGTGGGGCGCGATCGATCTTACCCGGATCACAAACCCCGATCGGCTACGCTAGAGTTATTGAGCCGCTACCTGCTCCCTGCAGTGCCGACTCCCCAATTGACCGCACCCGGAGCTACAAGCGGCGATGTAGTAGGCTGCAACTTAGAAGCTATTCGCCAAATCCAGAAAATAGCTGTATCCGCCAACGTCGAGTTTTTGCTAGCCGTCACGCCGAAGCGGGGCGAACTCGGCGGCCCGGGCCCTCGCGACTGGGAACTCAAGGCTAGAGCGCGTCTCGCCGAACTCGTAGAAACAGAGAAAATTACTTACATAGATTTTCTTCCCATTTTCAATTGTGCGGCCGAAATTCCAACTTTGTATCGAGACAGCATTCACCTCAGTCCTCAAGGAAATCAGCTAGTTAGCAAAACCATCAGTCGTCAAATAGTCGCTCTTTTTTTGCATAAATCGTGACCTCACCTAAAAACGTATACTTGCCCACGACTTCTGTTGTCGAGAGCAAAAAAGTTGAAACCTTAGTTCAAGCCCCCAGATTCATCTGCAGAGTCAATCTAAGATCTAAAATCGTTCGACTGAGCGCAACTCGACGATGGCACTCGCCGAACTTCTCACGCCGAATTGTCCAATCTCAACTCGACTGACATCGAATCCGGTTGCATGGGAACAGTTACCCTCTTCAAGGAACAACAAACCCAAACTGTAAAAGCAGCCGGAAACGACACGATTTGTCTCGATTTAGCTAACTTGCAAAGTAGACTCTAGCTCTTTCGGATACCAAGCTTGACCGTCGAGAGCCATTTGCTCGATCGAACTCGCAAGCCGCAGAGCTTTGAGAGCTTGTTCTCCTCCCACAGAAGGCTGATTTCCACCCCGCACGCAATTAATAAAATGCTCCAATTCTGCGTGGAGCGGTTCAATATTGCTGGTGTAAACTTTCTCGATCAACCCATCTTGACGGTAAAGCACCTGACCGTAATCCGTCACGTAATTGGCGGTTGTTTGTCGGTGAATCAAGATTTCGTTGTTGAGAAAATCTGCCTCTGTTAGAGAATTTTTGCAGTGAGCCACGATTGAACGGAGTTTACGGTGCGTCACCTTACTGGCAGTCAGGGTGGCCACAATGCCGTTAGCAAAGTTCAACGTCGCTGTCACGTAGTCTAAATAACCTGAATCTGATGCCCTGCTCCCGCTAGCCGTCAGCTTCACCACTTGGGAATCTGCCAATTCCAAAAGCAAGTCGATGTCGTGGATCATTAAATCCAAAACTACCGATACGTCGTTAGCCCGCTGGGAATAGGGACTCATCCGGTGAGCTTCCAATGCCAGTAACTCTTCAGTTTTCAGCACTTTGCCGAGTTCCTGAAAAGCTGGATTGAAGCGCTCGATGTGACCCACTTGTAAAATCCGGTGGGCCTCAGCAGCCGCGTTGACCAAAGATTCGGCTTCGGCAATGCTAGCCGCGATCGGCTTTTCAATTAAAACGTGAACACCCGCTTGGAGACAAGACATCCCCACAGGGTGGTGCAGGCGAGTTGGAACGGCGACGCAAACTGCATCTACGTGGGCGAGCAAATCTCGGTAGTCTTCAAAGAAGCGAACCCGGTATTTGCTTGCTACATCTATTCCCCGCTCTACATTTATGTCTGCAACACCCACGAGCTCGATATCTTTTAGCAAGCTCAGAACTCGCGTGTGATGCTGGCCCATATTGCCAACCCCAATCACCCCAATGCGGAGGGGTTCGGGTTGACTTCGCTGGGCGAAAACGTTTGCGTATCCCAATGACATCCTATCTAGCACTCCTGGATTCTCCTCCACCACCACAGGAATCAAGCCCCTTGGCTTCCCTCAGCTACTCACAGCCATCCAGATAGTACCACAGTCAAACTATTTGTGAAGAATTTCTAAGTTCAGTTGGGATTATCGCGTCAGGCAGTTAAGCAGAAGCGAATCGTACACAAGGGCAAAATACTGGGGTAAAATGTCTGGAGATTGCGTATTGACAAAACTTATTAAATGTGTATATGGGGCGGGACGATCGTCCGCAGCATCGCAACAACACACACCCGTCGGAATATGTTGCTGAAATTATCAAACATTTGCCTTGTTTAGGCGCAAAAGCAATAGTAGGCAAGTAAGAAATGATACAAAATTCAGCCGTCGCGCACCTGTACGATCTGGGGTGTTTACATTTGGCAATCTTTGAATAAAAAATTACGTTAAGAATGCGGATTATTACGGGCGATCGCTCACTCAAATAAAGTAGACTTACGTAAAGCTTAATAAAAAACAATGAGTCAAAAACAAAGGCCGAGATTAGGAAGTGCGATCGCTACCACAATTTTAAGTGTGTTTTCAGCCGTGTCATTGGTAGGAGTAGACAAAGCACAAGCCGCCGTACTCACCTACAATGTTAACCATAGCAATTTGAGTTTTTTCAAGGTGAATAACTCCTCCCTTACAGGGATAGGATATGAATCAATTGCCGTTTCCGAGGGAAGATTGTACGACTACACTCTTGGCGTCGCGGGAGCCAAAGAATACTACGACTTGGCAGGGGCTAGTGTTGGATTTTATCAAGGGGAGTTCCGCGGACTGAGCACATCCGGCTATGACCAGGTGATCGTAGAATTCGACGAAATCAACAAGCTAGACTACAGGGTATTTTGGTCTATCTTTCCCTACCCGACGGGCCCTACTACGTCGGTATCTGTAGTAACTGGGTATAGGGAGGTCATTTATTATCCATATCAAGATATCGATAGACGTATCTTCAACTATGACGAGGTTTATTACACCCTAGTGGATAGCGCACCGGAACCAGTTCCCGAACCTCTCACCGTTGGGGGCACAGCTTTAGCATTGGCAGGTTTAAGCAGGTTCAAACACAAGAAAAAAATGGCAGTTTGAAGTGCGATCGCACCTTAACAATTAAGCACTCAGCAGTCACTTTTCATAAAATATTCTCGTGGCAAAATTTTGCTCTCGATTCGGAGACAGAGCTCTGGCTTTCAAAATCGCGGCTACCAAAAACGCATAGGACAAAACTCCCACCAAGGCCAGCAAAAGTACGCTGGCGGCTCCCGACGCATTCCACAAAGCGTGAAGTGCAGAAGCACTGAAATAGCCTACGCCCAAAATTTGCCAGCGCTTCCTAGGTTTGAGGGCGCTCAAACCGATAAAATATCCCAAATAGCCGCTGTAAGCCATGTGTCCGGCGGCGGAACCCAAAATGCGGGGAATTAGCAACTGCAATCCTACTAATTGTCCGGCGTCGGGCCCTGCTTGCAGGGTGACATTTTGGATGACATTGGGAACGTACTGTCCCAGAGTTTCTAACAGTGTAAAGCCGACTGCCGAAGCACTTCCTAACAGAATTCCGTCTAAAGGTTCCCAAACACCGATTCGATCACGCCACGGATTTCGCAGCCAATTTCCCAGCAGCATCGCTCCCAAAACGGGCAGGGCTTTCAGCAATTCTTCCATCAGACCCGCCCCGAAAAACATTCTGGTCAAAAAAGGCAAAAAACTGATTGTTTCGCCTTCCATTGGCAGGCGGCCGGGCAAAATTTCTCTAAATACTAATATAAATCCAATTAATAAGGGGCTGAGCAAAATCAGGACTGTAGTTAACGCCGAACCAAGCAATACCCACCAAGGCTTATGTTTGCCGCACAGTTGATAGATAAAGTAGTAAGCCGCACCGGCGAGGTAAGCTGACAGGAGCAAGTTGAATGCTGCGGAATTTCCAACGGCGACAAACATCGACACCACAACAATCACTGTGGCAATACCTGGATATAAGTAAGCTTTTTGGCTTAATTGTTTGCCAGTGGAGGCGATCGGGAATAATTGAGTTAAAGTGAGAGCGTCTTTTTCGCTACCAGCAAAATTGCCCGTTTGTCGTGCAGGGAATCCGGGTTGATTTTGGTAAGGGGTTACGGGAGATTCAAATATAAATTCAGGGCCGTCAAGGCCGAGACTGATGCGATCGCCTGTTTCTAAAGTTTGGCAGCCAGAGAGCTTTTTTCCGTTGATATAAGTTCCGTTAGCGCTGTTGAGGTCGCAAATTTCCCATCTTGTCAAAGTACCCTGAGTTAGCGGACGGACTGCGGCGTGGCGGCGGGAAACCATGCCGTGGGCGATCGACTCTAAAGCTATTTGACAATTGCGATCGCGTCCGATGACCAATTCCCCATCTTCAGAAAGTTGGTACTGGGATGCTGGCGTTCCCGCAGCATCTTTGGCTAGCACTTGTCGCAGAAATCCGATTTCATTAGTCATGAGTTATGAGTCATTAGTCATTAGTCATTAGTCATTGGTCATGAGCTCGCGAGCTGTTAGCTGATGTTATTTTTGAGCAGTCTTTATTCCACAGTTATTGGTTGTTAGCTGCTGACTAATTACTAATTACTAATTACTAATAACTGCTGACTAATGACTAATGACTAATAACTCTGCTTAGAGATTGGCCCTGGCATCCTGAACGGCTGCATAGAAAAATATGCCAGTTAGCGGTACGCTCAGGGCAAGGATGATGCCCGTGACTAAATTGCCCAGTTGAGCTTCTCCCGATGACAGCTCAAAGATGGAGCCGACTGCGGCGATCGCAGTGATGCACGAAAGAGCTAAGAGTAAACCACTTTTCGGAGTTCCTGCCATCATACTGATTTTACGGCCTTTGGCGAAAATTTATGCTTAACTAATGCTTCATTCAGTGCCAGCTTGTTTTCTACTCTGTCTACAAACAGCACTCCGTTGAGGTGATCCATTTCGTGCTGAATTGCCCTCGACAGTAACTCTGTTGCTATCAGGGTTTGTGGGCGGCCGTATTCGTCGCGGTAGGAGACTTCAATGACTTCTGGGCGTTTGACTTCTAAATAAACTCCCGGAATGCTCAAACACCCTTCTTGCAAGATGCAGATATCGCCGCTGCTACTTTTGATGGTGGGATTGATCAAAACCATTGGGGGTGTGGCAGGGTTTTCCGGGTCGCAATCGAGTACGATTACTTGTTTGTTGACTCCGACTTGGGGGGCGGCCAAACCGATGCCATCGGCACTGTACATGGTTTGTAGCATTTCTCGGACTAGCTGCCGAATTTCTGCATCGACGCTTTTGACGCGCTTGGCTGGCTGCCGCAGGACGCGATCGCCTAATGTGTGTATTGTTAGGGGCGGTTTTTCTAACTTTTTCTTTTCAATCAAGACCTGAGCCGTCATAGAACCTCGCGGGATGTTTGGAAACCCCCAACGAAAGCTGTTGGAGGATGAAATTGGAACCAATACTATTATTTTCAATATTAATCTAATTTTAAGTAGCCATGACTGGAAACGCACCAAACCAACGACCGGTTATTTCTCTGGGGCTTTCGCCTGTTGTAGTGGTGGTAGAGCTTTTAGGTGCGATCGCGATTTTGCTGGCGATTTTGCTCATCGTCAAGTTTTGGGCAGTTTTGCCCGATCGAATTCCGATTCATTTCGGCTTGGGGGGGCTGGCTGATGCTTGGGGCGACAAGGTGACGATTTGGATCATGCCGGCGGTTGCTGCCATTATTTTTGCGGTTTTAACTGCGGTATCGCGCTATCGGCATACTTTTAATTATCCCGTACGGATTACTTCTGAGAACGCTCACCGGCAATACCTGTTGGCGCGAGGTCTTTTGGCTTGGCTGAAGGCGGAGATTTGCTGGCTGTTGGCGTTTGTGGTGCGGCAGCAAATTCTTGTCGCTTTGGGCAATGCTCAAAGGTTTAGTGTGGAGTTGATTTTGGGGATAATTGTTTTGATATTTGGGACGGTTGGCGTGTATTTGCTCAAGGCTTATTCTGCTCGCTAGATGTAGGGCAAAAAACTTACATATACCCAAAAATAAAGTTTTTTGGTATAAATTTTTTAACCGCAGATAATATTATCCTGCATTAACAAATAAAATTCCTTGGTATTGAGGACTAAAGTCATCTAAGTTTTATGATGAGTTTAGTCGTCACTAAAAACATTTTTGATGCCGGGTAATTTACCGAAAGTATCCAGGATACAAGCCCCCGGATTCATCCGTCCAGAAATAAAAAACCTGTATCCGATGAAACTTGCCCCCCCAATTTCTCCGTGGGGTCAATGCTTCACTTCTTTAATCTAAAATCTAAAATCCATTGATGGGACATGATAGGAATCACAGGTGAGAGGTTTGTGCTATGGTAAACGCTGATCGACTAACCCATCAGATACGTTTGCTGATTGTTCATCGGCAATACTCGCAATCGTCGATTTTTTAAATCAGGTTCTAAGCCTAGTTCTTCCATTGGAATCACGCCCAACAAAACAGCCGAAACGCCTTCGGGTAACTCTAAACAATCAAATCTGCCTTCTCTCCCTTCTACAATAATTTGAGCGTCGGCAAAAATTCGACCCTTTTTTATGCCCGCTGATGTTTCTCCATCTCTTTCTCCTACTTGTATTAAGCCTAATTGGCTAATAATGCGAGCTGGCAAGGAAAGCAGAGTTGCTCCGGTATCGACAACAACGTTATCGAGGATAACAGAGCGGACTTCCTCAGCAGAAATAAATCCCCGTTCAGCCATAACTCGATCGATGCGATTCGTGACGGTGATTGTAGTGATTACTTGACCCCTTTGTTTTTCTTGAAGATTGGGGAGTACCAGGGTCATAATATGTTACCTCTTTAGAGTATAATTAGTGGATATTTCTATTGTAATGCTATCTACAATCCTGGGAAAGTTAGTTAAAATCGTTTTAATGACCGGCTAAAATTAGCATTTGCCTCAACGCATGACACCAGACAACAACTCTTCTCAACCCAATCGCCCTGAATCTAACGTGACTGTAGAAAGTCTCAACGGTGCGAACCCTAATGTGCCACCAGAATCAGGGATAATCGTCGCTACTGCTGAACCGGAAAAACCGGCGTCGTCACCTCCAACTCGCAAAATTGTATTGCCGCAGCAGCCGGAACAAACGACTCCTGAGAAGTCGGGGTCAGTGCTGACGCTGGGGTTGATCGCAGGGATGATTTTTGGGCTGGCCAATGACAACATTTGGCTGGGCTTAATTGGCGCCGTCGGTGCGATCGCCATATCGCTGCGGCTGATGTGGCCGAGTTGGGGCAAAATCTGGGCGCAGGTAATTCCGCCAACTTGGCGCACGCTGATCGTCGCCTGCTTCGGGCTTTTAGCTGGGATTGTGGGTTTGCTGATGCTCAGCGGTACTAATACTGAACCGGGAAGCCGCAACATCCAAATCAATTGGGAGGCAATCGGGGCTCTCGGCGAGTTGATCGGCGCTTTGGGCCAAATTTTGATCGCAATCTTAGGCGTTTATGTGGCTTGGCGGCAGTACGTGATATCCAAAGATTTGACGATTCAGCAAAATCGAATTACGCAGCAGCAAACGATCGATGCTTATTTTCAAGGGGTTTCGGACTTAGCCCTTGACGAACAAGGGTTTTTGGAAGACTGGCCGCAGGAAAGGGCGATCGCAGAAGGGCGCACGGCTGCAATTATGAGCAGTGTAGATGCTGAAGGTAAAGCTAAAATTCTGCGGTTTTTGTCGCAGTCGAGATTGGTTACTCCGCTGAAGCGCGATCGGCTTTTAGGCCGCCCCATCCTTGACGGCGACGGCGGCTACGCTGAAGATAGGGATCACGGTATCCGCGTTATCGATCTCAATGTCATGTTAGCGGGTGCTGACCTGGCGGGCACCGATTTGCGGTGGACGGATTTGAGCGAAGCCAACCTCGTCCGCGCTAATCTCAGCAAGTGCGATTTAGTGAAAGCAAACCTCTCCCGCGCTGTCTTGTACGACGCCAATCTCGCTCGCGCCGATATGAGAGGCGCCGCATTATTCTACGGCTCTGCAGAAACTGCATCCCCCCGCAGCCGTACCGAATTTCCCAACTATCAAACGGGCGAACATACCGGCGCTGTGGTTGAACGTGCTGATTTCACGGGTGTCAAGCGGCTGTCGGACGAGCAACGCTATTACTGCTGCACTTGGTGTGGCTCGAAGTCGAGAGAGACTATTCCCGGTGGCTGCGAAGGGATTCCCAATAAACTCGGACGTTAAAATTAGCAGTACGGCTGTACTTACATATATATTTGGCGATCGCTCGGCAGCGGACTATACTTTAATTTTAAATCTACAGTCTTGCGCTGTTTTAGCCATGACAAATACGGATTTAGGGCTAGAAGTAATTCCGCGCCTGGAGCGCTCCAAAAGTAATTTTTGTCGCTGCTAGGTGCTTTCTGATGGGACGGTAAAGGGTATATAGAAATCGCTAATTTAGGTTACAGCTATGCAGATGATGGGCAGCAGCCTTCTATGGCTTTTTATCCGCTGTTGCCTTTGCTAATGCGCGGCTTCACAACTCTTGGAATGCAAGTGGAAGTAGTAGGGGTAATAATTAATATTTGGGCATTTTGGGGCGCATTCTTGGTGGCTGCAAGCTCTTAGTAAAGTTGCCATGATTTAGGGCGGTGGCTATTTATTGGATATGTGAAAAAGGTTGAGCATTACAGTCGGCTATTTCGGTTTTTGCTCTTAAGCGCTACTGATAAATTCCGTTGATATGCAATCGTTTCACCCCTACGCTTACGGCATTGTGTAGCTTTCAAGGGCCCTCGGTTTAGTGTTGAGTAATCAGCCTTGTTGGGGATATGCTGTTATGACATTATTTGCTACATTCCTGCTGTACATGGCTGTTAAATTTGCTGCGTGTAGGTAGCTTAAGATAGTTTTCCATATTTGTTGCACAAACTTAATTTACTCTATTTCCCAAGCGGCCTGAAAAAAGTCTCTTTCGCACAGCATAGCGTAGCGATAGGTTGCTTCTACTTCCGGCCCAGCTTCTGCGTAGCGATCGACCAAACTTTCCAGCCGTTTTGCTAAAATCTCAAAATCCGGGCTGCTATAGGTGGAAATCCAGTCGCTAAATGCGTGTTCCGGTATATTAGGTTTAGCTAGCTGCTGTCCCAAAAAAGCATACAACCGCAAGCAAGGAGTCATCGCGGCTGCTGTCAAACCTACACCACTTCCCCAGGCTGTCGCTAATAAAAAATCTGTGTAGCGGCGGGTAGGGATTCCAGGTTTTGCCTCTTGCAAGTTTACCCCCCATTTGGCTGCATATCCTTGATGCAAACGAAGTTCTTCTAAAACGCCACTACTGAGATTGTGGAGGATTTCAAACCCCTCCCAGTCGGGTGCTTTTGCGGCAGCGATACTGTAAGCGCGAGCGAATGCTCCCAGAAAAAATGCGTCTTGTGCAATGTAATATGCAAAACTATTTGAGGGTAGGCTGCCGTCAGCAATGCCTCTGACAAAGGGGTGTTGCAGACAAGCTTCGCTTAAGTCTTGATTTGCTTGCCAAAGATAATTGGAATTTGTCATGCAATTTTGAATCGATGGGTTATGATTGTAATTTTTATAGTCTGACTAAACATCTATGATAACAGATGTTTTAGCTTGGGGTGTCAGTCTTATGGTATCTTTTATTTTTCGTATTTAAGAAAATAGATAAGTGTTGGTACGCGACTATTTTGTGGGCTGCTGTTGTCTGGCTAAAAGAGCGAAATTACGTGCCGAACCTCTCTCATGAAGCAGCTAGGGGGTTTGGGGAAAAAGAAAGTTTTGATTTAACGGTGGAAAAGCCAATTTTTAAACAGAAACTGCAATGAAAGATACACCTAAGTATTCCTTGGTAATTCCTATTTATAACGAAGAAGAAAATCTCGCTGAATTGTATCGGCGAATTAGTGGGGTGATGGATCGAATGGACGGCCCAGTAGAATTAATTTTAATCAATGATGGCAGTCGCGATCGCTCTCTCGAACTTTTGCGAGAATTGCACGAAAAAGACTCGCGAATTTGTTACCTCAGTTTGGCCCGCAATTTCGGTCATCAAATAGCTGTAACTGCTGGTTTAAATTTTTCTAGAGGTCAAGTTGTAGTTATCATGGACGGCGATTTGCAAGACCCACCAGAGCTAATTATAGATATGGTAGAACAGTGGCAGCAGGGCTATCAAGTTGTTTACGCTCAGCGCACTCAACGCCGTCAAGAAGGTTGGTTTAAGCGGTTGCCAGCTTATATGTATTATCGCATTTTGCGGAATCTTGCTGATGTTGATATTCCCATAGATACGGGAGATTTTTGTTTAATGGATCGCTGTGTAGTGGAGGTACTCAACGCAATGCCTGAACGCAACCGCTACATTCGGGGACTGCGGGCTTGGATTGGTTTTAAACAAACGGCGGTTAAGTTTGAACGTGATCCACGCTTTGCAGGCGAGGTTAAGTATACCTTCAGAAAATCTTTGAGTTTAGCGATGAATGGTTTAGTATCTTTTTCAAAAGTTCCCCTCCGACTTTCGATTTATTTGGGGTTATTTGCTGCATTTATATCGGTGTTAATGGCTTTTTTGATTTTGTATTGGCGGCTTTTTTATCCAAATTCTGCCTTAACTGGTTTGACAATTGTCATGATGGCGGTTTTCTTTTTGGGTGCGGTACAGTTGGTGAGTATTGGGATTTTGGGCCAGTATATAGGGCGGATTTACGAGGAGGTGAAGGGCCGGCCGCTTTATACGCTGGCAGAAGTGGCTGGTTTCGATCCATTTCGTCAAAAAAATGGTAAATAAGCAGGACTTTTTTACTATCTTGACGGCTTAAAGATAGCGGTTGTATGGTGCTCTGGTGAATCATCTGAATCCTGAACCACATTCAAAATGCGGGTTGTTGATTCATTATTTGCTACTTAATTTCAGCGGAGATAAACTCCTGATGCCATTGTTGAGCGACTCTATCCCAGCCAAATGAATCTTTAAGAGTTAATGCTTCCTTTCTTAAAGATTCTTGTTTTTCAGGATTTTTTAGCAAGTCAATCACTGCTGCAATAAAAGCATTATTAGTTTCCTCATCGCCAGCAGGTCCCTTAATTCTGATACCTGATTTTACAGTGTCATCTAAACCTGCATAAGTTGTCACCACGGGAACACAACCAGCGGCTTGTGCTTTCCAAGCACTAATACAGAAAATCTCCGCAGCAGTATGACAAGGATAAACCCAGATGCCTGATTTGAATAATTCTTCAACTAACTCTTTGTGTCCAATCCTGCCATGTTCATAGACATTTTCCTGCGCGAAAAGTTGTAAAAGTTTTTGCTTTTTATCTGGTAAGTATGGAAATTTCTCAAGATAAGGTGAATTAATTAAGGCATCAATTCCTTGCCACCCATAAAAAATATGTAATTCAACATCGGGCACTTCTTTGAGAACTTGATCCCATTGAGTCAGTAAATTTTCAATACCTCTTGCATAATCACTAATCGAAATTAGCCTTTTGGGATTTCTAGCAATTCCTGTTAAATTGAAATCTTCGAGATTAATCCCATTGGTTGTTAAAAAAATCTTGTCTTCAGGAATCCAGTCTGGCAGCAGAGATTTATGAAAACTTGACAACATAAAAAGTTTATCAAAACTTGCCAGAAATTCTAAACGCTGAGACTCTTCTACAGGAGGAAATAATTGCGGGTTATCGTGCATCCACACCGCAGTTTTTCGGGCTTTCACTTTCATACGCATAGGTTGTGTCCAAACACGATGAAAGATTATGACATTAAAGTTATCTTGGGCATTGAATTTATCACCTGACTGATAAACTACTCCTTTATATTCCCCTTCCATATCACCGCAGCGATTAAAAACAGTAACCTGGTAGCCTAATTTCACTAATTCTTGACTTAAGTAAATGATCGCTTCTTCACTTCCGCCAATACCTTTATTTACAGATAGAGGAGACCAATCTTCTAGATGAAATGGAAAATTGGAATAAATTACAATTGAGTTATTGTCCCAGTTCATATTATTGAAGTTTCACAAAAAAATGACATTAATATCGTATAATAAAATTATATGTTTGTCAAATAAGTCCCAAAAATCACCTATTGAGGCTCTCAACCTACACAGGCGGCAACAGTATTATAAAAAGTTCCCCATAGGCGATTTTGGAGAGTCTCCATTGAAGCGTAAATCAACGGTTTTCCTGTCAACCAAAGTCCGCCTGCCCGGGCTAATATTTATGAGTTGTAGCTACCCAGGATTTGGTATTACACATATTACTTCTGAACCTAGCAATGCTGACATTAACCGCCGATCATGCTACGAATTATAATTCGTGAAATTCTATCTGTCTGTCTGTCTGTCTCTCTCTCTCTCTCTTTCTTAAGTCTGCGTCCTCTATGTTCTCTAGGGCATATTAAACAAAATACTTATGTTTAAACTTTACGAATATTCGCTTTCTGGGAATTGTTATAAAGTTCGCTTGCTTTTAACTCAACTTAATATTCCCTTCGATCGCACAGAAATTGATATTCTCCAAGGAAAAAGCCGCACACCTGAATTTTTGGTCAAAAATCCCAATGGCCGCATTCCGGTGTTAGAAATCGCACCGGGTAAATT
Organism: Microcoleus sp. LAD1_D3; assembly: GCF_036702135.1. Lineage (NCBI taxonomy): Bacteria > Bacillati > Cyanobacteriota > Cyanophyceae > Oscillatoriales > Microcoleaceae > Microcoleus > Microcoleus sp. LAD1_D3. The sequence continues at coordinate 18,082 of NZ_JAUBSB010000082.1, forward strand.
TCTCTTTGAATCGAATGCGATTATGTTTTACTTGAGCGAAGAAACTGAGTTTTTCCCTACGGATAAATTTGAACGTGCTCAAGTCATGCAGTGGTTGTTTTTTGAACAGTACAGCCACGAACCTTTTATTGCTACTTCTCGTTTTTGGTATTTGACAGGGAAAGCACAAGAATATCAGGAAGCACTTAAACAAAAACAAGCACCGGGTTATGCTGCTTTGGGGGTGATGGAACAGCATTTAACCAACCATGCTTTTTTTGTAGGTGATCGCTATACTATTGCTGATATCGGTTTATTTGCTTACACTCACGTTGCTGACGAAGGTGGATTTGATTTAACCAGATTCCCGACCATTCAAACTTGGATAAATCGAGTAAAAAATCAACCCCGATATATCAGCATTACACAATTAAATTAAATTAAATTTAAATGAGGCTAAATATACTATACATCTACAACCTTACCGTCACATTTCTCAGGCGTTTGACTGGTTATCGGGAGCCCCTTACCTGGGTTTTCTACTGGGACGTAAATCGAAGAGTATCCAGCGCAAATCCTCTACCCATCCCGGCAAAACCTGCGATATCACAACGGAAATTCCTGGCAGACGATCGCCTTTAAGCGTATTCATCCCGGTGGTAGTGCGATTGTCTCGACTTTTGGGAGTTTACCGAGCGAGTGCGACCGCAGACATACTCTAAATTTGAGAAAGGTTTCGCCTGAAAAACCCTCCCAAAGACAGTTTTAAATTATCGAAAACAGAGGTTAAAATAAGGCGGTTAAATTCATTCAAGCATCTAAGCATGACATATTCTACTATTGACAATCTAACTGAACAGCAGTGGCATCAGCAATCTGCTGCCGATGCTGCGAAATATCTGAGGACAGATAAAGACAGCGGGGGAGCATCCCGCTTTTTAACTAAGCATACCTACCCATTTTAATCTCATTATTTAAATATGCACATCTGAGTCTT
>NZ_JAUBSB010000083.1:0-18633 GCF_036702135.1 Microcoleus sp. LAD1_D3
TACTCACCATTGTCTCGGGTGATTCACTTTTACCCCCTCAATCCGACTATGTGCCAGTTTGGGGTGCGGAATGTGGGCTATATCATAAGGAGTGTAACCGGAACTGATATCAGTCAAATTAATTTGTAGTGAAGAATGCAAGTCTTCTGATTTTTATTAAGACTTGCATTCTTCACTACAGACCTGATTCTATCAATGTCCAAAAATATCCGTCAGGTGCAATGAAGGAAAAACTTTGTTCCCCAAATTCATTAGCGACTATTTCTGTGATTTTTTGTGCATTGCTGGCTTTGACTCGCTGAAAATATTCTGCAATACTAGACACTCGATATGTGTACAGCGACATTCCCAAACATCCGGGATTGGCGCGCTCAAATCGATCGCCTAGTGCGATCGAACTCGGGAACCTCAGAATATACAGTCTACCCGATCGCGCGGCCTGAAAATCTGTTTTCGACGATCGGGGGTCATCAAAAGCTGTCACCACAAATCCTTCCCCAGACTGAAGCTTAAAAATCTCCCTTCCGGCGAGGGAAGACTCAAAGGTAGTTTCTACATCGTCGCGCGCCCGAATCAACCCCAGAACTTCTTCATAAAATAGCAGCATTTCTTTGCTGTCATCTTGAATTACCATTCCCATGTGTGTAATTTGACTGGTTTAAAAAAAAGCATTTGAATTGATTTTCCCGTAATTAGGCAAAGCATAATTGAATCTTTGAAAAAAAACTTGCCGACTCAAAGGCTGCAAAAGCATCATCTCACGCACTCCGACAGCCTCCTCGACAAAAGGACGCGGTTTTCGCTCTTTGTTGTAAATAATCTCCCAATGCGGGGATGTATATTTGACCGACAAATTGGCAGATGCAGCATCTTCGGCATGGTTGAGGATATTCAACAAATCAGCAGTTAAAGTAGTTGCCCAACGGTTGCCTTTCACCTTCATTGACGACATTTGCAAACCATCGTTTGTAGGTTTTTCCCAAATCATCAAGCGAATTAATCCGTGATCCGCATCTTGGTGATAGAGTCGAATTGATCGCACTTTTGAACTAACTCCATATAATTCGCGAGCCTCGGATGCCGATAATTCTCCGATTTGACCGATCCGATATCCAAATTGCTCCCAATATTGCAGTTGTGGAATCGCATCGGCTACGCCAATACACACTTCGTAAATGCCTGCGATGGAAAGGGGCTGCACTTGATTCATACTTTTTGAAACATAATTTACGCACTTTTACATCGGAGTGTTCGCTGTGATATCTCTAAGCGAGATATATATAGGCAAAGCTTTGCAGGGTGTTCCAAGCGAGATATATAGGCAAAGCTTTGCAGGATGCTCGCACTCCTAAAAAAACGCTTTTTACAAAACCGGGATGCTTCCGATACATCGCTGCTCAAACCAAGATTTATTAGAATAAACCGGGTTGATGAGCGTCAGTCTTAGAAAGAGTAAACTCGCCCTTTTTCATCAATATAAACTGACCTGTCTTGCCTAGTGCGGCCGTCCGATCTGGTGATGCGAATCGTCACAATATTTTTCTGCGAGTCAACGTTATAGTCGTATTTCAAACTTGTGGTTCCTCCTGTGGCATTAATCGGAATATTGGCAATGTCGCCGGTGCGATTGCTGATGCGAACAATGATGTTTTTACTGGCTCCGACGGGCAAGGATGACAAGCTGGCACCTGATTGACCGTATTCTAGGTTTAATCCCGTTTCATTTAACAGTCTGAGGGTAATGTTGCGAGTATTGTCAACCTGCGCTTGAGGTTGCCAGAATCCGGGTTTTGTGCCACCGTCAGTTGCAGGTTGAGATAATGCTGGGTGGGGAGGCAGAAAGCCGAGGGCTGCAAGTATTACTGCTGTTGCAATAATTTTTGATTTCACTGTTTGTACCTTCGGGTCAAGTGTTGGTGATATTTCTATCCTAGCTTTAAAATCAGATATTGTGATAGCGGAAGGAAAAAGAAGGAAGAAGCAATATAAGAGTTCATGTTCCAGCAATTAATAATGTCCTCACTGTCGGACTCGGTTGCTATATCTACTCAGCAATCTGGTTTCTGTAGTTGTTAATAGTGCTGGACGCACGGGTTGTCTAGAAACCGGGTTTCTGAGCGGGTAGCTGCTTGCCAAGGCTATGATTTAGAGTAGAAACGGGATTTCTGAGGTCAAGTGCGTCCGGGAGTGGTTAATTGTTAATTATCGATCGAGCGGCTTCTAGCAGCAGGCGCTGTTCGGCGCGGACGATCGCCCTACAAGTTTGTTCTACAGAATCGACATTGACCGAAATAGACGAAATCCCCCACCGCACAAAGGATTCAACTGTCTCGGGATACAAAGCTGGAGCGTCGCCACAGATCGAGCAAGGAATGCCGGCAGCCCGGGCCTGAAGGATTAATTGTTCGATCGCCCTCATCACTGCTCGATCGCGCCCGTTGAAAGCACTTGCTACCAGGTCGGAGTGGCGGTGAATGCCTAACAGCAATTGGGTTAAATCGTTGGTGCCGATGGAAATTCCTTGAACTCCTGCTTTTACGTAATCTGGCAATAAAAATAACACCGAAGGAACTTCCGCCATAATCCACAGTTGAAAGTCGGCTGAGCGGTTTTTCCAAACTGTTTCTAAGCGCTGGCGGCAGTAGATAAACTCGTCAACTGAACGCACGAAAGGCAAAATTAAATTAACATTTGTATAGCCTGACTCCCAGACTTTTTGAAGTACGCACAGTTCCCAATCAAATAACTCGGGTTCAAAGGTATTACTGAAACTGCCGTGGGCGCCTGACTCGCGCAAATCCAGAGAGCGATAAAATATCGGCCGCGGCGAAACTGCAGCAGCAAATAAACTCAGGCAATCCGCCATGCGATCGACAAATTCCGATTGGCGGCCGTTTTGCAACCAAATTTTGGGGTTTTGACAGTCCAAAGCTTCCAATGCCATTAATTCCGATCGCAGCAATCCGATGCCGTCTATTGGCAGATTTTTGAGGCGGTCGATCGAACTTGTTTGGCTGACATTAACTAGCACTTGAGTCGCCGTTGGTGGCCCCCAAACATATTCGGCAGACTCAGATTGTCGAGATTTAGGCCCGGAATTGGACGATCGATCAGAGGTAGAAGATTGGTGCTTGGCTATTGACATTTTGGCTGCTGTACTGTATAGATCGGCATTTTTTGCTGTGTCCCAAAGTCGGCGGCTGTCTCCTGTGTCGATCGCATCCTGTTGGGCGAGGGCAAAAACTTCTCCGCTATCGCCGTCTACCAAAACGGAATCGCCCGAGGCGATCGCCCGAGTGGCCCCGGTCACTCCCACAACGGCGGGAATCCCCAATTCTCTAGCTAAAATGGCGCCGTGGCAGGTCATGCCTCCTTGTTCCGCCACCACCCCAGCAGCAACCTTCAGCCAAGGCAGCCAATTCGGCTCGATTGTCCGGGCTACCAAAATGCCTCCGGCTAAGAATTCCGCGTTTTCTGGGTGGGAATTAGTCATAACTTGGGCAATTGCTTCTGCTTTTCCTGATGCTGCTCCCACACCTCTAAGTATCGCAGGAGTTCGGGCTGGGGCGATCGAGTTTGGCTGCGGGAGGGCGATCGGATTTTCCTCTATCGGCGCGACTTTTTCCCCTTTGACAAGACTAACTTGAGTGAAATAAAACTGCGGTTCGCTGCTGTTTTCTCTCTGGTTTAGCGTCCACTCTAAGATTAAATCTGAGTCAAATTCGGCGCTCACTTTTTTACTCAATTCAATGACTTTTTGCAGTTGCAATTCCTCTAAAACGTATTCTGTTTGTCCTTCCTCTCCCAGCCCTAAAACTTCCACGCAACTCTCAGGAAAATCAGGAATTAGGAATGAAGAATCAGGAATTAAAAAAGCAGCAAACTTGCCGATATGCAGTTCTTTTTTCGGTTCTCCATCGCCGATTTTGAGATTGTAGGCTAATGTTTTGTAACCGATACGCTGGAATTTAACCGCGCTTGTTTCCGGCTGCACTTGATAGTAATCCGGGATGGTTTCTCCCCTAGCGAGGGACAATCCCAAACCGCTGGTGGCTTGGATTTCCCACTGTGCACCCGCCTTTGTTTTCACCTCGCCTGCGGCGATGGCTTCTTGAAGTGGCTGCACCAAAACTGCGGGATTGATTTGCTGTACCCGCAGGCCGCACCGCTGCCAGTAAAATAGACTTCGGGCTCTGAACATTTCTGCCCAAGCTCGTTTGAGTCCGGCCCCAATGGCTTCGGGTTCTGCCCGTACTGCCTGAGATTCCAGAATGCCGACTGTTTTCGGGTTCCAGGAAGTCAGGGAAGGGCGAAAAATTAAGGCTGTGGAGTTTAAGTTTGACTTTGAGTTGAGTTGACTAACAGCAGACTCTAGGGTGGAGAGCAGTGAATCTGGCAGTTTGCCGGCGAGGATTTGGTGGCGGATGCTGCGGGCGATCGATTGCAGTTGTCTGGGTTCATCGACCTTCAAGTGCAAGGAAGAGTGTGGCCAGTCAGCAAACAGCGGTTCTAGGCACTCGATCGACTCTAAAAACTGCCAGAATGTTGTAGCTGGCACGACAAAACCCGGTACAACGGGATGATTTTTCTGGAGCAAACAGCTCAAGTAAAATGCTTTTTCTCCCACTGCATCTCGGTCTGAAGGTTGAATTTTGTCTAACCAGTAGAGGTTTTTCACGCTACGAGCCTGTCCGTGGAAACAAATTGAATTTGATAGTTTTTCCCATTAATCACTTACCACAATTTTAGGATGAAAAAGCGACAATGGACGGGATTAGTCAAATCTTTTCTCAATCTATTTCTTAAGTCTAACTGTCCTCTTTGTCAGCGACCGGCCGCCGGAGAGTTTTGTCCGTACTGTCACAAGCAACTTCAGCGATGTCAGTTAAGCGATCCGGGTCGATTTTGGGATTCAGAGCAGCGTGTTTTTGTGTGGGGTGAGTACGGCGGGGCTCTTAAACGGGCGATCGCAGCTTTGAAATATGACGGCAATCCGCAATTAGCCAAACCTCTAGGCGGCTGGCTGGCAGAATCTTGGCTGAGTTTTCCCGAATTAGCTATAGACAATCTAACAGTTGTACCGATTCCCATGCACAAAGAAAAGGTCAAGGAGCGCGGTTTTAACCAAGCGGAACTTTTGGCTGAAAGTTTTTGTGAGCTGACTGGTTTGCCTTTGCAGCGGCACGGTTTGGAGCGGGTGAAAAATACTCAGGCTTTATTCGCTCTGACGCCACAGCAGCGGCAAGCGGAAATGAAAAATGCTTTAAGTTTGGGCAAAGATTTTCGTCGCCGGCTCCCGCGCGATCGAGTGCTGTTAGTTGATGATATTTACACTAGCGGTACTACGGTTAAGTCGGCAATTAAAATATTGAAACTGTCGGGAATTTCGGTTTATGGAACTGTGGCACTTGCAACTCCGAATAAGAGCGATCGGTAAGCTGTGACTGGCTTTAATTTTAAACAGGTTTGTAGTGAGGAAATGATATTTATCAGGATTTCCTAAGAAAAAAAATTTGGAAAAACGAACCGCGAAGACGCGAAGTCCGCGAAGGAAGAGAAAGAAGAGAGAGAGTGTTTAGGCCGAAAGCGGGAATTGGTTGCTGATGTTCCACCGGCTGCCGTCGTGAAGCAGTAAAGTTAATGCCGAAGCGGTAAACTCAAAGTGGAGCGATCGCCCGGAGAATTCCAGCCAAGCCGTTTGAAAATTATCCTTAGTTAAATCGCGAAAGGCTACTGTCATGTGCGGTACAAATGGGCGAGTCTGAGAAACTCGATCGACTATTCCCAAAGTTGCCTCGATATAACTCATCAAATCTTTGTGAATCTCCAGCAATTCGGGTGATTTGACAACATCAGCGTAAATGACACGGGGGGCAAAAGCAGCAAAACCGGATAGAGTAACGGGAATTGAGAGTCGGTTTGCAGAAAACTGGTTCAAACTTTCCTCTAGTTTGGGAACACTCTCCGCTAAGCATTCAAAAGGAGGTTGCAGCGTGATGTGCGGCGGCGAATTCAAAGCACCGCGGCTGTTGTAGTGTTCCGCAAAATATAGTTTAATCTCAGTAATGTGCTGTTCAATATCGGGAGGTGGCACTAAGGCAATAAAAAATCGCTGTTTTGACTGGTTCATGGGATAACATCGCAGTTAAGAAAGGATGGTGGAAAATGGAATATAGAGCATTTGCCCTAGATCCCATTGCTGATCACCCATTCTCAATCTAAAATATAAAATCTAAAATCCCAAATAAAAATGCCTTGGTTTGTCAAAATTGAGCAAGGAATTGTCGAAAAGCCTGTCTTTGACCAATACGTGCCAGCTCACAGAGCTTATGTCCGAGAGTTGATTTCTAAAGGACACCGAGCGAAAACTGGCTACTGGGGGCGGCGGGGCGGCGGTATGTTGCTGTTTGAGGCTGGTTCGATGGATGAGGCGAAGGCGATCGTCGCTGAAGACCCGCTGGTGAAGAATGGTTGCGTTATTTATGAAATTTATCACTGGTGTGTGGTTGAAGAATAAATAACTGTGTTATACTCATAAATGAACTGGACCCACGCGATTCCAACGCCCAAATCTTGTCAGGACCGGAAGGTAGCAGCAACACGGGATGCTTGTAATAGGCGTGGTCTCCGGTTCACCCAGTTTTATGAGGTGTAGCTCCTATGCCTGGTTTCGGAGATATTTTACAAAAAGCAGTTTACCTTGGTGTCGGGCTCGCTTCCTATGCGGGTGAAAAAGCTGGCAGCAAGTTAACTGAATTACGCACTGAAGCCCAAAAGCTGGCAGACGAATTAGTCAAGCGTGGCGAGATGTCCACGGAAGAAGCTCGCCGCTTTGTTGATGATATGGTGCAACAGGCTCAGCAGCAGCCTCCCGTAGAATCGGCTGGGAACGAAAAACCCGCTGAACCTCGGCGGATTGAGATTATTTCTGAGGAAGAAGATGTCTCGGCAAAAGATGTTAAAGAGACAGGCGGCGTAGACAAGCTCCGCGAACAGGTGCAGAATTTACAAGAGGAATTGCGGCGGCTGAAGCGAGATTAAACTCAAAAAAGCTCGCTCAGCAAAGCATGAAGGGAACTCAGGATAATACTCTTGAGTTCCCTTTTTGAATATCTCCCCTGTCAGATGTGGACGGATATCAGGCAATAGGTAATAGAATTGAAAGTAGGTGCAAGCACTTCACTTGAGGCTGGCTGCACTTGTCCGTAAAATATTTTGTAATAGCAAGCTGTCAAATTCATGGAAGATTGGTCTAAAGATTTTTTCGGAGTAATGGAAAATGCTGTTTCTGAAGTAGAGCATTTTTTCAGCGAAATGGGCGAAGAGTTTGTCGAAATGCTGGACGTTTTGGCAAAAATGTCGGAAGAGTTTACAGAAGAAGTACAAAATAATCTGATTAACGACATTGACGGTTATTTCAATGAATTTGACGGTTTATTTAATGAATTTATCGAACCGATAATTGAAATTTGCCGCGACTTCGACCCGGAGTTTGATGAGATAGATTTGTCGATGGTGACTTATGTAGACCCTTCGCCGACGCAGCAGCCGGCTTGTCGTGGTTGTCGCAACTATCACGGTCAAGTTTATGGGGGAAATTTGTTGGTTTGTGCGATGCACCCTACTGGTGTGGAATCGGAGAGTTGTGCGGATTGGGAAACAGACGGCGATGCAGATTTTTAATGGCGGAGTTGATTTGTTGAGGGGTTAATGGCTTATGGTAACGTCAATTCAGTCTCCGTCAAAGATTTCTCTGGAAGAGTTTCTGCTATTGCCACAGACTAAGCCGGCTAGCGAGTATGTTGATGGTCAAATTTATCAAAAAGATATGCCACAAGGAAAACACAGCACGTTACAAATCAAATTTTCATCCGCTATTAATCAAGTTGGCCAACCGCAAAAGTTAGCTTTTGCTTTTCCTGAATTGCGCTGTACTTTTGGGGGATGTGCTGTTGTTCCAGATTTAGCAGTATTTGAGTGGTGGCGCATTCCTCTGAATTCTCAGGAAGAAATTGAAAATAGGTTTGAAATTGCTCCGGATTGGATAATTGAGGTTTTATCGCCGGAGCAAAGTTCAACTCGCGTGATTAAGAAGATTCTGTTTTGCCTGAAGAATCATACTAAATTAGGTTGGCTGATTGACCCGGAAGAAGAATGGGTAATTGTTTTTAAACCGCAGCAGGAACCTGAGATTAAAGAGAATGAAGATATTTTACCTGTGCTCGATGTGCTGTCGGATTTGCAACTGTCGGCGGATGATTTGTTTGGGCTGTTAAGTTTTAATTAGAAATGAGTTACAGTTGAGTCAGGGTAATTTTGCATCTAACGACATTGAAAGGTGAATCGCTCAACGGCTAATAATTCGCAATTTGGGTTTCCGAAAATGCCGCCCTCGCTGCAATTACGACAGTATCAGCGAGTGGCGGTTGCTAATTGGTTTGCGAATCAGGGACGCGGTACGCTGAAGATGGCGACGGGTAGCGGCAAGACGATTACTGCACTGGCGATCGCCACTGAATTATACAATAAAATTAACCTGCAAGTCCTGCTGGTAATTTGCCCTTACTGTCACCTGGTGAATCAGTGGGCGCGCGAATCGGAGAAATTTGGTTTAAAACCTATTTTGGCTTTTGATAGCGCCCGCACTTGGCAGAATAAGCTGGCTGGGGGTTTGTATGAAGTGCGAGCGGGCGATCGAGCATTTCTCACAATCATCACTACTAATGCTACCTTAATGGGAGATAGTTTGCGATCGCAACTGCGCTATTTCCCAGAAAAAACCCTGATTATTGGAGACGAAGTTCACAACTTAGGCGCGCCCCGTTTAGGACAAAGTTTGCCGCGCAATATTGGACTGCGACTCGCCCTTTCCGCCACACCAGAAAGGCATTTCGACGAAGAGGGAACCGAAGCTATTTTAGATTATTTCGGCCCAGTGTTGCAGCCGGAACTCACCTTAGCTGACGCCATCCGCCAAAAAGCATTAGTACATTATTTATACTATCCAATTTTAGTAGAATTGACAGAAGCCGAAACCCGCAAGTATTCCCGCTTAACTCAAAAGATTGGCTGGGCGCTTTGGGGCGATGAAAAAGTAGAAGAAAACGATGCTTTAACGACTCTATTAATGCAGCGAGCCCGGTTGATTGGAGCGGCTGCTAATAAATTAGTAGCTTTGCGAGAATTAATGATTCACCGTCTCGACACAAGCCATACTTTATTTTACTGTGGCGACGGTGCGATTGAAGGAGGTGCGCGCCGAAATAACAACCGCCAACTAACAGAAACCGCGAAGTTATTGGGTTCAGAATTAGGCTACCGAGTTAACACTTATACGGCGGCCACTCCTTTAGCAGAAAGAGAACGATTACGTCAGCAATTTGAGAGTGGAGAATTGCAAGGTTTGGTAGCGATTCGGTGTTTGGATGAAGGCGTGGATATTCCTGCAATTCGCAATGCTGTAATTTTAGCAAGCAGCAGCAATCCGCGCCAGTTTATTCAGCGCCGGGGACGGATTTTGCGGCCGCATCCGGGGAAGGAAAGGGCAACTTTATTTGACATGATAGTTTTGCCTCCAGATTTGGGCAGAGAAACCTTAGAAGTCGAGCGCAATTTGCTGCGAAAAGAGTTGAAGCGGTTCTTGGAATTTGCCGATTTAGCCGACAATGCTGGGGAAGCTAGGGTGAAATTGTTGCAACTTCAGAGGCGTTACGGTCTATTAGACATTTGACATTTATTAAGCTTCGGTTTATGTTTGAGAATAGAGAATTATTCGATCGCAGTTTGAGTGGCTAGTTTTTAATATTTGAAAAAAAATGACTGAAAATCTGCATGAAAATCTGATTATGGCATTTAGATATGAAGATAGTGCGATCGCAGCCTTACCGACAAGCATTTTAGCAGAAAAGCGTTCTTCTTATCAAACTCATCAGGAATTCAGCGACGTACAGGAACCAATTACTAGCGCGCCGCCAGAAGTTCGACAAATTATCGAGCGGGTATTGGAACTTGAAAAAGATAAACTCTACATGAGGGCTCCCCGCTATATTAGCGATGACATTTTGAAAATTATTAAGGAAGCAATTGTATGAAGTTAATTTCAATTACTCTGTGCAATTTTAGGCAGTTTCACGGCAAAACTCCCGAAATTAAGCTTGCTTGGGGCGAGCAAAATATTACGGTAATTCACGGTAATAACGGTGCTGGAAAAACGGCCTTGATGAATGCCTTTACGTGGGGACTTTACGGAAAACTTAGCGCGGCTGTTGCTGCGGAAGAACAATTAGTCAATAAACGCGCTATTGCGGAAGCAAAACCGGGTAAAAGAGTAGATTGTTGGGTGGAAATCGTGTTTGAACACGACAGCAGGCGCTACAAAACAAAGCGTAGTTGCCGCGCTTATAAAAGTGAAAATACTGTAGAACACATCAAAAACGAATTGTCGATGCAGGTAGTGAGGGATGACGGTCGCTGTGTGCTGCCACCGCAGCATCCAGATGATATTATCGGACGGATTTTGCCGGAAAGTTTGCATCAATATTTCTTTTTTGATGGGGAGCGAATCGAGCAAATTGTTCGGCACGATAAGAAAGCCGAAATTGCTGAAGCTACTAAGGAATTGCTGGGAGTAGAGGTATTGAATCGCTCGATCCGACATTTGGGAGATGCCAAAAAGTCACTAGAAACAGATTTAAGAATGATCGGCGGTTCCGAAATCAAGAAACTTTTAAAAGATAAGCAAAAATCTCAGGAAGAGGTTGAACAACTTTTACAAAAACAAGTGGAAATTGAGCAGGAGTTGACTCATCAAGGTGAGGTCAAAAAAGCAGTTAACGGTGATTTGCTGGAAATCAGCGGTGCTGCTGAGTGGCAACAGTTGCGAGAGGAATTGTCCAAGCAGCGGAGTTTATTTAAGCAACAAATTGTTCTGGCTTCAGATGCGATGAAACGAGCAATTTCTATGCGCGGTTACGCGGTATTTTTGTCGGATGCGGCGGCTGAATTTAAAGTGATTGTCGGTGGTTTACGGGAGAAAGGCGAGTTGCTTTCGGGGATTCAACGGCCGTTTTTGGAAGAGTTATTAGCGCAGCAGCGGTGTATCTGCGGTGCGGAATTAGTGGAGGGTTCTGAAGCTTGCGAAAATGTTAGCGGTTGGATGGATAAAGCGGGTGTTGGCGATGTGGAAGAAAATACTATTCGGATTAGCGATCGGGTAAATGAATTTGATAGGCAAGTGGCAGATTTTTGGGAGGAGATTGATCGGCAGCAAGGCAACATCAGCCGCGACAGAACCGAACTTTCTAAGGTGGAAACGCAGTTAGACGATATTCACAACAAGTTGCGAAATTTTCCTGACGGCGATGTCAGCCGCTTGCAAAAGCGCTTGGATGAAATTGAGGCAAAAATTGGCGATTTGCACCGGGAAACAGGCTCTAACCAGCAGCAGATTGAGAGTTTGAATGTGCAGGTGTCGGCTTTGGACAAGCAAATCGATAAGCAGCAACTGAATGAGCAAAGGCAAGTATTAGCCCAGCGCCGGATTGCTGCGACTCAGGATGCGATCGATCGCCTAACTGAAGTGCGCTCGCGCTTAGAAAAACAGTTTTGTTCTCAGTTGGAAAAACGGGTGCAAGATATTTTTAGTCAAATTTCTTTTACTCCTTACATCCCCAAGTTGAGCGATAAATACGAACTGACGCTAGTAGAAAATACGTCGGGTAGAGAATCTTTGGTTGCCGCTTCTACAGGAGAAAATCAAATTCTCAGTTTATCGTTTATCGGCGGAATTATTGAGGGCGTGCGTGAGTGGAGTCAAAAGAATACTTTGATGGGCCCGGATAGCAGTACATTTCCAATTGTGATGGATTCTCCCTTTGGGAGTTTGGACGAGATTTATCGCAAGCAAATCGCGAATAAGCTGCCGAAGTTGGCGAATCAATTGGTAGTTTTGGTAACTAAAACTCAGTGGCGCGGAGAAGTTGCTCAAGAGATGGAAAGTTGCACGGGCCGGGAATACGTGCTGGTGTACAATTCTCCCAAAGCTGATTGTGAAGAAGATGCGATCGAACTGGGCGGGACGCGCTATCCTTTAGTTAAGCGCAGTCCCAATGAATTTGAATATACAGAAATTGTAGAGGTGGATTATGGCTTCTAATTCGGCAATTACGCAGGCTTTGGAAACGGATATTTGGGTGAAGGCGACGTGGGAAGAGTTTCTAAATTTTGCTGAGGATTCAGCATGGGAAAAGGGCAAATTTTATTACTATCAAGAACACATGAGGGTAGAAATGTCACCAGTAGGGCCATTGCACGCGCGTCATAATTCAATCATCCCGTATGTAGTTATTCTGTTTGCTACATTGAGAAATATCCGAGTAGTTCAATTTGCTAATGCCAGTTTTAGGAAAGCAGGTATTCGCGAGTTTCAACCTGATTTAGCTTACTACATCGGTTCCGATTTGAGAGTTCCTCCTAATGACAGTAATTCACCTGTTGATTTGGATGAATACGATCCGCCTAATTTGGTAATAGAAATTGGTGCATCTTCTTTTAACGATGATTTAGGCAGTAAGCGGTTGCTTTACGAAAATGCAGGAATTAGTGAATATTGGGTGGAACGTGCAAACACGCGGGAGGTTTTTGCGTTTGCGATTAATGGCGGAGGTAGCGGGAGAATTCAAGAGTCGCGGGTTTTACCGGGGCTGGAAATCCGGTTAGTTGAGGAAGCTTTGAACCGGAGTCAAACCCAAGATGATGGGGAAATTAATCGCTGGTTGATTCAAACTTTTAGTCAAGGTTGAAAGGAGTTTGACGTGGAAAAAGAGTATCATAAGTTGGTGCGCGATCGCATTCCTGAAATTATTCGCCAAAGCGGGAATGAATGCGAGTTTGTAATTTTGTCGGACGCAGAATACCGTCAAGCTTTGATGCAGAAATTGATTGAAGAAGCGGGGGAAGCGGCGGAGGCTGACGAGGAAGATTTGGTGGCGGAATTGGCGGATTTGTATGAGGTAATAGATGCGGTGATGGCGAGTTTTGGCATTTCGGGCGATCGACTTTTGGCGGAACAAATGAAGCGGCGGGAAGCAAGAGGAGGTTTTGCACAAAAAATTATGTTGTTGCGGACAAAAAGTAGAAAATAACTAATACCTGTAGGAACGGGTTTAGCGCGCCCTACAATATATCCCACCCGCACTTTATAAAAATTGCCAAGTTTGCGGATATAATTAGATTATTTACAGATGTATTTTTGTCAAAATTGAGATAGTAGTTTGCAATGGTTGCTAACAAAATTAGAATTGCTAAAGATAAAGCGGAGTTAGTCAAATCATTAACTTTATCGGATAACAACACTGGCCCTTTCCAGACTTACGCCGATGTCATCGCTTTCGCCGCATCCTTGGGAAAGCAGCGGAAAAAACGATCGCCTTTGGGGGAAATTTCTAAACGAGAACCGGGTGCGATAGATGTTGATATTTTTGTATCCAGGGGTTACGATATGGCGATTAAGTTAATTGCGATCGCCGAAACCAAAAATCCTCAAATTCTCTCCCATCTCGACGAACAATTGGAAGCAGAACGCTTGCAAATTTTTGAAGAATATGCTAATGGTGGACTGGAAATTTTGCGAGAAGAGTTGCGGGGGGCGGCGGATTATACCGATCGCCTGTTGTTGGTTTTGATTTCTGAAAGAGATAACCAACATCGGTCAAATGAAGAATTCGATTTAAGCAAGTTTTTATTTTAATAGGTTTTCCATGAAGCACATCCCAAAAGATATAATCCAGAGAGGCTTAAAGCAAGCTGCAAAATTTCTCGCTTACAGTTACTCAGCATTTATTATCTGCTATTTCATTCTCAAACTAATTTTTTGGGATCGACTGTGGGTTATTGCCTTAATTAGCACTTTTAGCCCCTTAATTTTATTCCCAACTTTCTTGCTTCCGATCATCGGAGTGTCAATTCTCAAAAAAAGATGGTTCACTATTATTTCTGCGATCGCCTGCATTATCCTAATAAGTTGGCTGCACATTAAATACTTTAGCCCCAAACCAATAAACATCACAAATTCGGAGCCTAGCATCAAAGTTTTATCTCATAATCTCAGTTGGTATAAAACTCAGTCACCAACTTTAGTTAAACTGATTCAGCAGCAACAACCAGATATTATATTTTTACAATAAATAGTTCTGAAACATAGCGAAAGAGCTTTCACCTGGTTAAAAGCAGACTACCCCTATCAAATTGGAACTCACCCTGTAGGAATTCTCAGTAAATACCCAATTGTATCCAGCGAAATACTGCACTTAGCTGGCCATCCAGAAACACAGCAGCGGGCAATTATTAAATTTAACGAACAAGAAGTAGTGATTTATAATATGCAAGCTACCGGGCCGTGGTTGAAGATATCTAAAAAATTGGGTTTTATCAAAATTCCAGTTTACAAATATGACAAACGATCGCCTGAAATTCAAGACTTAGTGCAGCGAGTTGAGCGAGAAACTCTGCCAGTAATTGTCGCGGGCGATTTTAATATGACCGACGAAACTCAAGACTATGACAGGGTGCAGAAAGTCATGCAAGATTCTTTCCGAAAATCTGGATTTGGGTTTGGTTTTACCTGGCCTCACGGTTGGGAACTTAAATTCTTGGTAAAAAGGTCGAATTGGAGATTAAATTATCCGGTTTTCCGGATTGATTATATTTGGTATTCAAAGCATTGGGGTGCTAAATCGAGTTCGGTTTTAAAGGCAACAGAGTCCGATCATTTGCCTGTAGGAGCCGAACTTATTTTGTTAAAGGAAGCCAGATTGTGAGACGTTTTTTAGTCAATACCAGTCTGCGATTGCGAGTTCTGAAACTCTAGAAAATTCGTTGACATTGTGGGTGACGAGAGTCGCTTGGAGGGCTACGGCTGTCCCTGCAATCAAAACATCCATCGGGCCGATGGGAGTACCTTGTTGCTCCAACTGGGCGCGAATTGTAGCAGCCGCAAGAGCAGCATCGCGATCGAAAGGAATAACGTTAACTCTGCTCAAAAATTGCTGAAGTTGTTGGGTACGTTTTGCCGGCGAATTGGATTTAGCAATGCCGACTTGCAACTCAAAAAGGACGATCGTAGAAACGACTATTTCCTGGGGAGAAACATTAGCAAGGTTTTGAGCAACTTGTCCTTGACCTTTGAAATAGTAGATCAAAGTGTTGGTATCCAAAACGTACATTTACAGACTCTCCCGCAGGATGTCTTGTCCGGATTCAGCACGAATATCTTCCAGGGATGGAAAATCTTTTGCCCAAGTTCCAGCAAGGGAAAAAACAAGTTCAGTCCAAGGAATCGCAGAGTCTAGGGTGTCTGTTGGTTGGTTTGCGCTCAGGTGCTTGGCACAAACGAATTCAGCGAAAGTGAGAATTTCGCTGGCTTGGTCTTTGGGAAGGGTTTTGACGATTGCGTAAATCTGTTCAGCGATGGTCATAATCTGGTTCTAGGTAAGGTGCAGATTCAATTATACAAAACCCATTTGCTCCCTGCTTTATCAGTCTTCGTCGCTGTGGACTTTGCCCAAGAAAAACTTAGCTCAGCACAGGCGGCAATCCTACCTCTTGCGGCTGCACAAATCGGCCGTTAAAACTAATAGCTTTATCCTCAAAAGTCCTCGCTTCCGCTACCGCTTGCCGCAAATGAGCTCTATCCATATCGTCCTGAATTCCCCCCACCAAATATACAATTAACTTCGTTGCTAAATCCTTTCCAGAAACTAGCATTCGCTTTTTGTTCGGATCGTACAAAATCCCGTACCACGCAGACTCAGGATTGTCCATGTGGCTAAATCCTTCATCCACATCGAATCTGCGGAGTTTGTCGAAAATAGATTTCAGGGAAAGTTTCTTTCTAAATACTAGAATTCCCAAAGCATTAGCTAAAGCAACTTGACCGACTGGACGGAACAAAATATTTCCCTCACCCCCTGGCTTTTCAAAACTAAATCGGCGCAATTCGGCCGTTTCTTCGCCGCTTTCAATTCTTTGATAGCTGGGTAAAGTTGCTAAATGATCGAACAATTTTTTAAACTCTTCAATTCCCTCTTTTAGTTCTTCATCTTCGGGACGCATGGGGATTAAACCTTTTCGTTCCGGCTTCCAATGGGGGAATTTGTACTCTAAATACCGTTCGGACATATCTTGCAGCGCTTGCAATGTAGTTAACACAGTTGATTTCGCTGCGACTGTCGCGCTGTCCCAATTCACGCGGGGGTTTCTGTCATCTTGTTCTTTTAATAAGGGATGGGTAACGGCAATTTTTCGGGCTGCGATCGCAAATCCGTTGTCCTCGTTCAATAATGCTAGCTGGCCCTGACTCAGCGTTACCGCCATTAGGTTAACGTGCACAAAGATCGATCGCACGCGCCGTTGTGCTTGCTGTCGCGTTTCCCCCACTACCGCCGCCGGGATAAACTCAATCCCGATTTTTTCGTGAGCTAATTTATACACTGTTTCGGGGTCGATTTGATACTCTTCTGCTAAATCTTCCAGAGTAATTGCAGCGCCGACAGGTTTTTTATTTTTGTTGTATCTTTGCAGGATTCCGGTTTTAATTAAACTCATTAAACCTTGAACTCCCATCAGCCGATGCTGGCCGTCTAAGGCAAAAATTGAGACTTTTTGAGAGACATTCAAAAGCCCTAAGTTCTCGTTTTTATCAAAGGATGTAAATTCAGTCGCGGATTTGGTTGCTACGCCATTTTTATCCCATTCCTCGGCTAGAGGATTGTCTACCCACGGGGGACTGACGACTACTAAAACTGCGGGGAATTTGTGCGATTTTCGGGCTGCTAAATATTGAGTTAGGGTGGCTTGGCGCGACCAATCTAAGGGACGCTGGATAATTTCGTCAATGGTTTCGTCGTCGCGGACGATGTTGTTGGTTTGGAGGTCAAATTTTTGGCGAAAAAGCGGCATTTGCGAGGCGAAACGGACGCGAGAGTCTAACCATTCTAGGGTGACTGAACCGATGTATGCTTCGCTGTTTCCCATCTGGGTTTTTTGTACGAAAATGCGATCGTCCTTTCCTAAATAATTATCTAATAAAAGTGCGATTTCCTGTCTGTCGCTATTTTCTTTTTCTAAAATTTTTATAGCGAGGTCATCCGCTGGGTTGGTGTTCATCGGCGGTTTTTATATAATTAGGCTATTTTTTCACAAAATATCATATATTAAACTTTATGTCAACACTTGTTTTTAAAAAAACATTGTGAAATACTTAAGCTATACCCTAATAGCCCACCTCATTACCATAAAACTTCTAAAAACTCAATAGTTATTAATGCTTAATTGCCATGCCCAATGCCCAATGCCCCATGCCCAATGCCCCATGCCCAATGCCCCATGCCCAATGCCCCATGCCCAATGCCCCATTCTAAAATATGTCTACTCCTTCTTTTGAATACATTTTGCCGGTAATTCGGGGCATTCAAGCGGGCCGCGAATATTACGTGTCGATGTGTCCAGTGCGTTTTTTGCCGAAATTGTTCCCCTTTGAATCTGAAGAATTGCCGCCGTCTATGCGGGCGAAACGCGCGCTTAACAAAGCTAGGATTCCCGAAATTGCTGATTATTTTGTTAAGAATCCTACAAATTATACTTGTGGGGCAATTGCTGCTTCGATTGATGCGGATATTACTTTTGAAGCAGTGGGAAATGAGGCCGAAGAACGGAAAATCGGTCGCTTGCGAGTGCCGATGGATGCTAAGTTTACTATTAATGACGGACAGCATCGACGGGCGGCTTTTGAGATGGCTTTGAGAGAAAATCCGCAGTTGGGATATGAGACGGTGGCGCTGATTTTGTTTCTGGATATTGGGTTGGAAAAATCGCAGCAGATGTTTGCTGATTTGAACGGTTTTCAAGTTCCTTTGGAGGCGTCACTCAGTCTACTTTACAACCACCGGGACGATCGCGCTTTTGTGGTGAAGGCTGTTGTTAAGCAGGTTGAGGTTTTCCGGTGTTTGACTGAGATGGAGAAGGGGAGTTTGAACGGGCGATCGCACAAATTGTTTACGCTGAGTGCGATCGATCGTGCTATCATGGCTTTGCTGTCTAATATTCACGGCAGCGAACAGGCAAAACTCTCTGGTTCTCGCACCAAAAAAGAACAGAAAGAGGAAGAACTTGCTCAAAAAATACAACTGGCGGTTAGTTATTGGAATGCGGTTTGCAGTTTTATTCCAGATTGGCAATTAGTTCTGCACAAGCAAGTTGCGGCGGGGGAAATGCGCCGGGATTGCGTACACTGTCACAGTGTTGTGCTTGAGAGTTTGGGGGAAGTTGGGGCCGCTTTGCTGTCGGTTTTTCCTGAGAGTTGGGAGGAACGTTTGAGCCTTTTGCAGCAGGTTGATTGGTCGATTTCTAATCCTGATTGGGAGAATGGGATTTTGTTGAAAGGGGGGATTTCTAAGTCGAGGGCGAGTGTTAGTTGGATGACTGATTATTTGAAAAATCGCTTGGGTTTGGAAACCGCAGAGGCAGCACAGGCGGGACGCCCGTGCCACAATGAAGGCGGATAATAGACCTCTTGCAAAATAATTTTATGATATAATGGAAAGTTTTGCTTGACTGGATTGAATCCCAACTATTAAC
>NZ_JAUBSB010000084.1:0-7894 GCF_036702135.1 Microcoleus sp. LAD1_D3
TTAATAGTTGGGATTCAATCCAGTCAAGCAAAACTTTCCATTATATCATAAAATTATTTTGCAAGAGGTCTATTATGGGTCGTATGGTTGGCTATAGCGATAATTCTCAAATATCGCTTCTAAGTATTTACAGCATTTTTCCAATAAGTATAAGTTTCTAAACTAATACTGGATTTTTCTTCGTTATATATCTCATCTAAACACATGAAAAGAGCTAAAGCGTAATTTTTTAATCCCAACTCTGTCAAACTTGTAAGAATCCTAGTCAGCCGCAGGTAGTTGTGATTAAATTGTTGAATCCACTCTCTTTTTCTTGACAAATATTCCTCGGATTTTGCAATTACAATTGCTGCGTTTTCCCCTTCGCGGCATTCCAGCCCGTAAAATGCCAGCATGACAGTGAACGAATGGAGTAAGTGATTTTTCAACTCTTCACTTGTTCTAAAAGCTTGAATCACCTCATCATTTAAAGTCGGAGCACTGGAATTAAAGCGACTCTTTTCTCTCAGCGGAAACAGCCATTGAATGTAATTGTGCACGGATTCCAGCTTCTGGTAGTCCCACGACCAAATATCCTCGATCGCCCGACCTTGTGAATCAGGCTCCTGACCGAGATAGAATGCTAAAATTTTGTTTTGTTTGGTTGAATTACTCATTAATAAGCTGTTTTGTATCTAAATTGTATTTTTGGGCGGGCGGGACGCCCACCCCACAACCAGAAAATTAAATTTTTGTGTGGAACAGGCAGGATGCCTGTTCTTCAAAATAGTTTTCTTGAGTCGGTTTTAACTCATATGTTGCACCATTGTCAATTAGCCTTTTATGAACAGGCTTTCCGGCCTGTTCCACAAGAAAATTAAATTTTTGTGTGGAACAGGCAGGATGCCTGTTCTTCAAAATAGTTTTCTTGAGTCGGTTTTAACCGACTTTAGCTATTAGCCAGGGGTTTAAACCCCTGGCGACTTCCCAGCTTTACCGCAAAGTAACAAACTCTTCAGCAGTCGATGGGTGAATGCCAATAGTCACGTCGAAATCTTTCTTCGTAGCTCCCATATTAACAGCGATCGCCATTCCTTGAATAATCTCGCCCGCGTCTTTCCCAACCATGTGCACGCCCAAAACTCTGTCAGTATTAGTCTCAACGATTAACTTGACAAAAGTTTTCTCATCTGCACCTGTCAAAGCGTGAAACATCGGCCGAAACTTGGCTGTGTAGCACTTAATTGAATCGCCAAATTTAGCCCTGGCTTGGCTTTCTGTTAAGCCGACGCTACCCGCTTCCGGCTGGGAAAATACCGCCGACGGGACATTTTCGTAACTGATTGCTCTCGGATTGTTGCCAAATTCAGTATCTGCAAAAGCGCGTCCTTCAGCGATCGCAATTGGCGTTAAATTGATGCGGTTGGTGCAATCTCCCACTGCAAAAATGTGGGGCTGACTGGTGCGGCTGTCTTTGGTAACTGCGATCGCAGATTTATCGATTTCTACTCCCGCATTTTCTAAAGCCAATTTTTCCAAATTGGGCAAGCGCCCGGTAGCGCACAACAGCGCGTCTACTATGAGCGTTCCTTCGGATTTTCCCGACAAAGTTATTTGTAAGCCTTCTGGGGTTTTCTCTATGTGGTTGATCGAGCTTTCTGTCAAAATGTCTATTCCGTGCTTAATCATTCCTTCTTGCACGTTGGTGCGAATTTCTGTGTCGAACTCGTTCAAAATTAACTCGCTGCGGATGATTTGAGTTACTTTGCTTCCCAACCCGTTCATAATGCAAGCAAATTCGACGCCGATGTAGCCCCCGCCCCAAATGGCTAACCGTTTTGGCTGCTCTTTTAGTAGGAAGATTTCGCGGGAGGTTATCGCGTGTTCGATGCCGGGAATTGGGACTCTTCTGGCTTCTCCGCCCACTGCAATTAAGATTTTGGCGGCGGTAAATTTTTTGTCACCAACTTCGACGGTGTGGGGATCAATAAATTTGGCGTATCCTGAGATTAATTCGACTCCGGCTTTTTCAAGAAAGCTGATGTGCAGTTTGCTGAGTCGGCGCACTTCTGTGTCTACCGTGGTGACGAGTTTTTCCCAGTCGAAACTGCTTTCTACTGGACTCCAACCGTAGCCCACCGCATCTTCGTAAAGGTGCGAAAATGTTGAGGCGTACACCATGAGTTTTTTGGGGACACAGCCGCGAATTACGCAGGTTCCGCCTACTAAGTCATTTTCGGCGATCGCCACTTTTGCGCCGTAGGATGCTGCTCGCTTGGAACTCGCCAATCCGCCGGAACCCGCACCTATCACAAACAAGTCGTAGTCGTATGTCATAATTGTCTGTACCTTCTTATCGCCCACTTACCAATTTTACGCTTTACTTTTCTTAATGATATCTCAAAAATTTTTTGTTTTTTTTGGGGAGCCACTACTTTACTGTTTGCGATTGATATGGTATTATTAAATAATAGGATATTATACGTTGATTTTAAAATTACTCACACTTCCATTATTAAATTATAACACAACCGAGCGACCAGAAACATATAAAAATATAACTATTTTCTAGCCGCCGCCAAGAATAAAAGAGCTAATTGTCGATCGCTCGTTATAGCCGAGTCGAACTCCCGTAAATCCCTGTAAAAAAGCGCAACTTTGATGCTCTTCCCGATTTTTAAGGGGTAGTAGGGGGCAACAATCAGGCGGGATCGGGGCTAATCGCAGCGCAGTGATAGAAAACTGATACTACCCTAACCTATCGGGGCAATCACGCGAGATTAGCCTACAGTTTTTGAGAAGTTCATCAATCCTTGATAATTGCTATATTATAAATATAAATTAATTCTCGGGCTAGCTTTATGATCGATTGGCTTGTGATCTGGGGAGTGACGCAAGGAGTTGGCATTCTCGTTCAACCCATCTTAGAAGACTTGATCAAAGACGGCGCGAAGGATTTTGCTAAAGATTTTTTTAAAGATTCCCTGAAAAACGTCTTATTAGGCGAAAAAGACCCGCGAAAAGTCGCAGCGGGCAAAGCGATCAAAAAGTTTTTGGAGTTGGTCGAACAGCAGTTGAAAATTGGCGGACTTTCCCCAGAGCAAAGAAAGCTGTATATTAAAGATGTTAAACAGTTTATCAATAACAAGTCTGTTAAGGAAATTTTGGGCAAGGCTTTTGAGAGCGATCGCGAATCTCTCGATGCAGAACTTCTCGAACAAAGCTGGACTCAACTAAATTTAACTCCTTTACCAGCAAGATTTAAGTGGCTAACCATCGCCAATCAGTATCTCGCAGAAGTTCAAGAAATTTTCTTTGACTCAACAGACTTGCGCGATATCTTGACGGCTCAAAATCTGGATAGCATTCAGAAAAATACTCAAGAAACGGCGGGGATTATCCCCGATTTTGACTTGAGGCAATATCAAGAAGCTTTGTGCGAGCGTTACAGCAATCTCAATTTAAGCAGCGTCGATCCCAATACCTACGATTATCGGGAAAAGCTGAAGGTTTGGCAAATCTTTATTTTCCAAGATGTGCGATCTATTTACGAATCATTTCTGCCCCAAGCTTACGAAATTCCTAAAGAACATCAACGGCGGCTGCAAGACAGCAATCAATTAGACGCGATCGATCTAGAAAATTTAGAGAAATATCGGCGCGGTTATTTTTCTCAGCCGATCGTACAGGTGTTAGATGTTATCAATGACAGGCAAAAGTATCCCTACATTGTTATTTTAGGCGATCCGGGTTCTGGCAAGTCTACTCTCTTACAATATTTAGCATTAACCGGGGCGCTCTCGCCCTTAAATAGCGTGACATCTCAGCCGATTAAGCTGCTAATAGAATTGCGGACTTACATTCGCAGCGGGGAATCAGGACATTGCAAGAATTTCCTCGAATTTTTTCATCAAAGTCCGGGTTCAATTTGTCACTTGAATCAGCATCAATTGCAGGAACAGCTTAAAGCAGGCGACGCTGTGGTGATGTTCGACGGGTTAGATGAAATTTTCGATTCCGGGAAACGAGAAGATGTAATTACGGCGATTCATCGGTTTACCAATGAGTATCCGCGCGTCCAAGTGATTGTCACGTCTCGGATTATTGGTTACAAACCTCAACGCTTGCAAGATGCAGGGTTTTATCACTTTATTCTCCAAGATTTGAACGCGGAACAAATTCAGGATTTTGTTCGCCGCTGGCACGAATTAACTTTTACTGATGCTGGGGAAAAAGCGCGAATTCGCGAGCGCATGAAAAGAGGATTAGCGTATTCATCAACGATTCGAGATTTAGCGGGTAATCCGTTATTGTTGACGATTATGGCGATTTTAAATCGCGGGCAAGAATTGCCGAGAGACAGGGCGGAACTTTACAATCAAGCTTCGCGCGTATTGCTTTACCAATGGGATGTGGAAAGGTCTTTAGTAGAGGATAGCAGGCTCGATCCGAAAACTATTGATGCTAAAGATAAGCAAGAAATGCTGCGACGAGTGGCTTACGAAATGCAAGCAGCACCTGAAGGGTTGGCGGGCAATATTATTAGTGCGGAAGATTTGGAGAATACCCTGACAGCATATCTGAAGAATAAAGATTTCGATCGACCGAAAGAGCGGGCAAGGTTGATAATTAACCAACTGCGAAATCGCAACTTTATTTTATGTTTTTTGGGTGCGGATACTTATGGGTTTGTGCATCGAACTTTTTTGGAATATTTCTGTGCATCGGAGGTAGTGGAAAGGTTTCAGAAGACACAAGAAATTTCACTGGAGGAGTTGAAAACCGAGGTTTTTGGCAAGCACTGGGATGATGAATCTTGGCAGGAAGTTTTGTGCTTGATTGCGGGATTAATTGCTGGAAAGTTTACCGGGAAATTGATTGAGTTTTTGATTGAACAGGATGGGGAAGCCAAAAACTTCAGCCATCTGTTTTTGGCTGCGAAGTGTTTGGATGAAGTGAGGGAGAGAAAAGAGATTGCTGGGGTTGAGAGTCAATTGCTTGAACGCTTAAAAGAGTTAACCCAGTACGACCTCAGTTACTATTATAAGCGCTATCGAAAAGATGAAAATCTAGTTGAGCAAATTCGCACTCAAGCAGTATGGGCGATCGCCTACACTTGGAAAGATGACCCAGAAACCTTACCTTGGCTCAAACAACTGGCTCAATCTCATGATGATTCGTTTGTGCCACATGCAGCAGTCCAAGAATTAGTACGGGGGTGGAAAGATGACCCGGAAACCTTACCTTGGCTCAAACAACTGGCTCAATCTGATGATGATTGGGGCGGGCGAGTTGCAGCAGTCGAAGAATTAGCACGAGGGTGGAAAGATGAGCCGGAAATCTTACTTATTCTCAAACAACTGGCTCAATCTAATGATAATTCGTTTGTGTCACATGCAGCAGTCGAAGGATTAGCACGGGGGTGGAAAAATGACCCGGAAACCTTACCTCTTCTCAAACAACTGGCTCAATCTGATGATGATTCGCTTCTTGTGCCATATGCAGCACTCCAAGAATTAGCACGGGGGTGGAAAGATGACCCAGAAACCTTACCTTGGCTCAAACAACTGGCTCAATCTGATGATAATTGGGCTGTGGGACCAATAGCAGTCTACCAATTAGCACAGGGCTGGAAAGATGACCCAGAAACCTTACCTTGGCTCAAACAACTGGCTCAATCTGATGATAATTGGGCTGTGCGACCAGCGGCAGTCCAAGAATTAGCACGGGGCTGGAAAGATGACCCGGAAACCTTACCTATCCTCAAACAACTGGCTCAATCCGAGGATAATTGGGATGTGCGATATGCAGCAGTCCAAGAATTAGCACAGGGCTGGAAAGATGAACCAGGGATATTTGAATTGTTGGGCGATATTGCTATAAATTATCCTTTTGAACCCCAGGCAAACTTCCAAAATAATCCCAGACAAAGAGCACTTGAAATCATGCTCAAGCAATACCCCGCTCGCCAAAAAACTTTAGACATACTTCGCGATCGATTTGCCAACGATCCAGATGAACAAGTCCGCCAGTTTGCCCAGAAAAAGTTGACCGAATTAGAGAATCTGTGATCTAAACAAAAAAAGCAGAAAGAAAATATGACTGTAGCTACTAATATCCCCAAAGCTTATGCAGAAATAGTTTAATTTTTGGCGACGGCCATACTTCCCACAGCCTTATCAACTTTCAACTCTCGGAGGAAACAAAAGAGCATATCCTCGACCTAATTTATGCCCACAACAATCAAGGCTTGACCCGCGCTGGAAAAAGCAAATTAGATAACTATCTAGTGCTAGAACATCAGATGACTCTCATCAAACAACTCACAAACACGTCGTTAAAGATTTAGTTTTTTTATATCTCGTCAATTAGCGTCCAAACGATCGCCCTTCCAGCCGCGAAAACCGAGAAGAAGTGTTAACTTAGTAGTTAGTTGTGTCGATCGCACAGAAAAAAAATGCCTGAACTACAAACCGATACATACCAAGACCTCGACCCGCAAGTCCTCTCAAAGCCCGTTGTTGTCGGTCTGGAAGAGGTAACAAAAGTTTACGGGATGGACGACCTGGAAGTTCGCGCCTTAAACGGCGTCAGCTTGACCGTAAGACAAGGAGAATATTGCTCGATTATGGGCGCATCGGGTTCCGGCAAATCTACAGCTATGAATATTATCGGCTGTCTCGATCGACCTACGAGCGGCAGTTACTACTTAGACGGCGTAGATGTCGCCCAAATGCCCGAAGGAGAATTAGCCGGAATTCGCAATTTAAAATTAGGTTTTGTATTCCAACAATTTCACCTCTTGGCTCAATTGACAGCCTTAGAAAATGTCATGTTACCGATGGTTTATGCCGGCATTCCCGCAGCAGAAAGACGCGAACGGGGAGTAGATGCTTTAACGAAAGTAGGCCTGGAAAGTCGGCTGCAAAACAGACCGAATCAACTATCAGGAGGACAGCAGCAACGGGTAGCCATCGCCAGGGCTATTGTCAACCGTCCTGTATTGCTGCTGGCTGATGAACCTACAGGTGCATTGGATACTAAAACTACTCAAGAAGTAATGGATATTTTTACAGAATTCAACGAAAGCGGCATGACTGTTGTTATGGTAACGCACGAACCGGAAGTGGCCCGCCAAACTCGCCGCGTTGTCTGGTTCCGCGATGGGAAAGTTATTCATAACAATCTCAACCCGGAAGAGCTTTCACAGGCCGTATTTTAGTATAAGAGTCTGCAAAAATTCGGCGATTGAAATCGCTTCTAGACAAACCAAGTCCACCTGCGCGGACTGTGAAGAATAGATAATATATCAGTCCTCATAGCGAGGGATTTAGCTATTAGACAGGGGTTTTCAACCCCTGGCGGACTAATAGACAAAACACCCGATATCTGCTTAATGAAAAGCACTCGGAAAAGCTTCCCAAACTCGATCGACAAAATCTCTAAGTTGCCGAGAAGCGATCGCACCATCCTTTTTCTCAGCATCCAGAGAGTGCAACTCAGTCAACAGTGAAATTACCTCAGTATCAAAAGCCTCCCGAAACAAGCTCAGCGGCCACAGCAAATCAGCACCATCTCGCAAATCCGATAAAGTGTATTCTGCCGATAAATCCTTCCCCGACGCCGATACAACTAACATCAAAGGGCGCACCCAACAAACTTGACGTGCCTCAACCACTTGGATTACCTCGGAATGCAGGCACGCATCTCCACATTCTAAACTAACAATTTGACCAGGCTTAAAGTTCAAAGCACAACCCATTAATGCTCACACTTAATACAGACATAACAAAGCAGCCAAATAAGTGCTGCATCTCTCCACAGCACCATAAAATATTATATCATAATTCCTTCTTCCTTCTTCCTCCTTCCTTCTTCCGACTGCCATCGGACTGACATCCGTTACATCTTGTAC
>NZ_JAUBSB010000084.1:7994-18483 GCF_036702135.1 Microcoleus sp. LAD1_D3
ATAATCCGTTGCCGAACTTCCTTCTTCCTGACATCCGTTACATCTTGTACATAATCCGTTGCCGAACTTCCTTCTTCCTGACATCCGTTACATCTTGTACATAATCCGTTGCCGAACTTCCTTCTTCTCAACTTTCATCAAGCTTTTTAAGAGCCATTTCGAGATCGGCTGTCAACAATCGTGCTTCTTTTTTACCACCGCCACCATTGGCATAATCCGCCACCGAAATCGGAGCACCGATCGCAATTTTTACGTGAGAACCCCATTGAGGAATGCGCGGGCGATAGCGGATACTCATCGGTACAATTTTCACCCCCAAACCCGGTTTGCTCAACTCTGCTTGCATTGCCAAACGCGCCAATCCCGGCTTAATCGGGTGAACTTCCCCATCCTGAAAAATACCGCCTTCGGGAAAAATCACCAACATTTCCTTGTCGAGGAGTAGTTCCACCCCATAACGGAGACTGCCAATTGCCGGATGCTTGAGATCCACAGCAAACCCCCCCAAATTTCTGATGAACCAACCTTGCAGTCCTTTCACTTCATCAGCAGTTACCATAAACCGCAAATCGCGTCCAGTCACCTTCTGTCCCGTTGAATAGGGCATCATCAGGGCATCCCACCGGGAGCGGTGCGTAGGGGCTAAGATGACAGGCCCGTCTTTCGGCAAGTGCTCCTGTCCGGTTATCTCAATCTTGCCAAAATGAAACGGTAGGACAACATAGTGACCTAGCGGATAGAGCAAGGAGGTTAACCAAGGAGAAACGCGAGAGGTATTAGGTGCTACCTTGGCAGGCATTGGCTTCACTAGAGATGATTTACTGGACTCAACGGCGATCGTGGCGGTATCGGGCATAGCAATTAAGCTGCTTGATCGAGATCTAAAGTCTAAAGTAAGTGGTTGGACAAATCTTTAGTTTTTGGATCGGGACAGTTTTGCTATTGGCATTGTGCCGATCGAGCGATCGCGCCCACAAGAGATAACCTCTAACAGGCAAAACCTCAGCCAACCGGACAGCACTAATACAGAGCAGTCGGCAGCCTCGAAAGCTTGAGCGGGCAATTACGGATCTATTATTTCAGTTAAAGGGTCAATTTCGATTAAACCTCGCGCAGAAGAGAGTAAAAAATTTTACCTGTTAATTTTTCCGGCGCGCTTCAAACCAAGAAAGCAACTGATCACGGCAAACAGACTCCATAATACCGCCGAGCACCTCTAAGCGGTGACACGAATGGGCGCTATCTGGAATATTAGCCGCCGTCCGAATCGTGCCAGTTTTCGGGTCATCTGCTCCGTATACCAGCAAACCAATCCGAGCTTGGACGATCGCACCAGCGCACATCGGGCAAGGTTCCAGCGTTACATAGAGCGTGCATTGGTTAAGATGCCAGTCTTGCAAAACTTGGCCAGCAGCCCGCAAAGCCAAGATTTCAGCGTGAGCAGTCGGATCGCAATCTCGCTCTCGCCGATTTTGCGCTTCGGCAATTAATTTGCCAGTACCGTCAACAATTGCAGCACCCACGGGTACTTCACCAGCATCACCGGCTGCTTGTGCCAATTCCACAGCCCTAGTCATCCAGCGTTTGTGAATAAAATAAGTAGTCTCACTAATAGACAACGGCTCAGCTTTATAATTCACGTCATACCTAAGTTACAGAAAAACTTAAGATCGATAAATAAAGTTACATTACAGCTTAATCGAGAGTCTTTAATTATGGACACCACTACGATTACCACTGAAATTGTTGAGCTGTTGTGCCGCATTACCCGGCAAAAGCTGCGCGAACAAGATATCACTCCTTTGGTAGTGTTTCTGACGGCTCTGATTTCCATCCTGCGCGGAGTGATGATTATTGACAGGACGATCGCAGTTGAAGAAGAAGAACGGCTGCAAAAGACTCTCAAAGCCTTTGCCAGCGGCGATCGCGATCGGATAGAACTAATTCAGCGCCTTGTCAAAGGAGTATCCAAACAGCAGGTTTACTTCAACCCCACGGAATTGCTAACCCTGACAGCTTTGTTCTCAGAATCAG
This sequence comes from Microcoleus sp. LAD1_D3, assembly GCF_036702135.1. Lineage (NCBI taxonomy): Bacteria > Bacillati > Cyanobacteriota > Cyanophyceae > Oscillatoriales > Microcoleaceae > Microcoleus > Microcoleus sp. LAD1_D3. The sequence goes on from NZ_JAUBSB010000084.1 coordinate 10,029, forward strand.
AAAAACTGTTGCTTATCGGTTCCGGCTACGAAATGTCAGCGGCCGACGGACACATCGATATGCGGGAGCAAATGTACTTACAGTCGATCGCAAATCGGCTCGGCCTCGACTCCAGACACATTGCAGTCATAGACACTTTATTTACTAAAGAAGGAACCCTCGACTCAGAAGCTTTTGCCGAAGTTCAAGCTTTACTCGATCCGAGCGAATTCGAGTCCCGCGATCCGGTATTTGGCAAAGCAGCAAAGCACTTGCTGAGTATTTTACTCCGCCAATAATCCAGCCCCTATAAATTTTTGGGCAGTACAAAGTAGTGAGAGAGGATTTCGAGGATTTGACCCTGTTTCCATTTGAGATGGGACTTGGGCGCTCTTACCCTCAAAAACCGGGTTGTTTAACCCCTACCAAGAGCGCTGCACGGCGTATGTTGCTCAAAAACCTGGTTTCTGCCTAAGTCCTGCTTTATTTTTTTTTGGCAATAGTCGCTCAACCCTTGTATCCCATTGAACCGAATGCCTCTAAAATCTAAAAGCGACTTGTCGCTGCCTTGATTGACTCAGCTCAATCTCAAATCTCAAATTGATTGATTATGCAAATTGAATGGCAAACCGCCAAAACCTACGAAGACATTCTCTATCACAAAAGTGGTGGCACCGCCAAAATTACCATCAATCGACCTCACAAACGGAACGCTTTCCGTCCCAAAACCGTGCTGGAACTGTGCGATGCCTTTACTGATGCCCGCGAAGACACAAAAATCGGCGTTGTCCTTTTCACCGGTGCGGGGCCTCATACAGACGGCAAATACGCCTTTTGCGCCGGCGGCGACCAAAGCGTGCGGGGTTCGGCGGGATATGTAGACGAAGGTGGCATACCCCGGTTGAACGTGCTCGACTTGCAGAAGTTGATTCGATCTATGCCCAAAGTTGTAATTGCTTTAGTTGCAGGCTACGCAATTGGAGGGGGTCACGTTCTGCACTTAATTTGCGACTTGACGATCGCTGCTGACAATGCTATTTTCGGACAGACCGGCCCCAAAGTCGGCAGTTTCGACGGTGGTTTCGGAGCTAGCTATCTCGCCAGAGTTGTCGGTCAGAAAAAAGCCAGAGAAATTTGGTTTTTGTGTCGCCAGTACAGCGCGCAGCAAGCCCTAGAAATGGGTTTAGTCAACTGCGTCGTGCCCGTCGAACAACTAGAACTTGAAGGGATTCAGTGGGCTGCAGAAATTCTAGAAAAAAGTCCGATCGCTATTCGCTGCTTGAAATCCGCTTTTAATGCCGACTGCGACGGTCAAGCCGGTTTGCAAGAACTGGCGGGAAATGCCACTTTGCTGTATTATATGACCGAAGAAGGCGCCGAAGGTAAACAAGCCTTTTTGGAAAAACGGCAACCTGATTTTAGTCAATATCCTTGGCTGCCATAGCTGGATAGAGAAATCAGTTTTTTTATGGGCTCCTATTAAAGTAGATGCTGCTGATTTTTCTGAGTTAGTAAAGCCCAATGCACGCGATCGTTCAAAAGTGTCAGTATTGATGCCAGTTTCCAAAAAGGATGAAACTGCTTTGCCAGATGCAAACCATGATAATGATCAGTGATTCCCCAATCGAAAATCGAAAATGGTATTAGCTATCCTGGCCGACTAACTAAACTGAGACTGCTGCTACGGATTTTTCGGTTAACGTTGTGCCTGTAAGCTGGCAGGCATGGCGCTCGGAAAGAGTGACGGTGGCATCCTGCAGCGTCAGAGTCGATTCTTGCCACATTCCAATTTCTATGTTTTCCCAAGATGACCTAAAAGGCGAAACCGCTAAAGCACAAGCTTTCCAGTGACTTTGAACCGGGCCGCCTAGTAAAGCGCAAACACCCCCGCGTCTGCCCTCCGGGGTATAGTGACGGCAGTGACCACAAGCTGAAGTTAAAGGTGAAGTTAATGAGGTTTGCATAAAAGTTCTTAGGGAAATCATTTTCATCTCTAATTCTCCTTTGTAGAGCTAGCAGGTTTTAGAGCATTCCAACCTTTATGCTGTCTGGTTTGTAGCGATACCCGGAGCATAATTAAATTTTATAATTTATTTATAATCTCGTTATATATAGAAACAATTGGTTCTGTGCTTGCTCATTGTATAGGTAAAAACACAGCTTAAAAGTTTATAAAGACGTTAGGGATCAAGAAAAAGTACAAATGCCCAACCAGTATGAGAGGTTACAAATAAGCGGTAGCTCAGGATACAAAAAGTGGCTGAGACGGTCGGTAAGCAGCCTCCGGGACACAGCAACAATTAAGTTTTCAAAGGAAAATGAACAATAGCTGCCGGCGATCGACAGCAGGCGATCGGGCCCCTGTTGCAGTGACGCCAAAAGTAGCTAATCCTAAAATAGGCAAGTTTTCATGCTTCTTGTTTATCTCTACAATCAAAATATTAAAATTAATTCAGAGGCGGTAGGAGTTTTGCTAATGAGTAAGCGTTCTTCGGTTGAATCCCCAAATCATCAATCCTCTTCAACCCCAATCAAGCCTGCTTTGCAAGCAGTCCTGGGGAGTCTAGATGTAAATCTAGAAGCAGAACTGACAACATACAGAAGGCACAGGAGGCGCGCCGAACAGTGGGTGTCGCCCTCAGTTCGTACCGGCAAGCAAACAGCCACAACCGAGCAACAGCTAGCCCAAAATTTGGCGCCGGAGACTGCGGAGGAAACCCAGCAGCCCCTATCGCTGCCCCTATCCCTTGCCGGCACTCAGGGCGATGCCCCGCTAGCAACTACCAGGGGTGGCACAAAATTATCTAGCAGTGCCTTCGCACCCAACAATTATCTCGAATCAAGCGAAAAACTGATCGAAAGTTTGGACGAGTCAAAAGCTGAGCCTACGGTAGAACGCAGTTTAGCCGCCAGTTTGTTAACCCCCTTGGGACTGAGTTCGATGCTGCTGTTTTTGCTGTCGTGCACAGCTTTGGGCTACGCAGTCATGTACCCGTCAAATCTGGTTAAAATGGCCGGCCTGAACCGTTTGCTCGATCGCACCTCACCCTCTCCAAGCGGCAGTCCCGCCTCTATTTCCACCTCAGCCACCAGCACCAAAGAACTGCCGAAAGCACCAAATCTGGTATCCAAGGAATTTGTCGAGCTAGATTTGAGCACTCTCAGCAATGTCAAGCCGACAGTCAGCCCAATTCCTTCCCCGTCACCAAAAGCATCAATCCCGCCAACTCCGCCAGCGCCTCCGGGCCCCAGCGGGGCTGTGCCGATTCCTACAGAAGACGGCAACCCGGCCAGGGGCAGGGAACAAGGACTCAACAATCTGAGTACGGCTTTGCTTCCCACTGCCAGCCCCAGCGCCGCCCAGCCAGTGCCGACACTGCCGACACTCCCTCCAACACCCTCCCCAGCCCAGCCTGCCGCCACATCCCCGGCGACAGCATCCCCAGCCGCCGCATCCCCAGCCGCCGCATCCCCGCTAGGAAGGCCTGCACGGGCCGCCGACGGTTTCTATTACGTTGTCACCGATTACACCGACGAAAAATCGCTGCAGCAAGCCAGAACCGCAGTTCCCGATGCCTACGTGCGGAACTTCTCAAAGGGTGTCAAGATCCAAATGGGGGCTTTGAACGATCCTGCCTCAGCAGAACGTTTGGTGAAAGAACTCCAAGAAAAAGGGGTGAAGCCACAATACTATCAACCCTAAATTAGGCAAAGACAATTAAACTAATGATCGGGGAGTAGGTTGGGCCGAGGCACGAACCCTCCGTTTCGCTTCACCCAACATTTGCTCAGTTTTGATGGGTAATGCTCGCGCCCTACCCATCCTAAAAATAATCATGATGACCTAATTTAGATGGAATTAAAATTTCAAAATTAAAAATTAAAAAGACGATTGAGGAGTTTTTATTTTTAGTTTTTAATTCTGATTTCTCTGTCTTAATTCTCAAGTTGAAAATCGGGAGACTGGCAAAATGGGATTATTCGATCGCCTATGGCGAGTGATTCGAGCCAATATTAACAGTTTGGTCGGGGCTGCAGAAGACCCAGAAAAAATTCTGGAACAGGCTGTAATGGATATGCAGGAAGATTTAGTGCAGCTCAGACAAGCTGTGGCGGGAGCGATTGCAGCTCAAAAACGCACTGAACGCCAGTGCTCCCAAGCTGAGTCTACAGCAGCAGAATGGCATCAGCGGGCGCAGCTAGCTTTGCAAAAAGGCGAGGAAAATTTGGCGCGGGAAGCTCTGACACGCAAGAAATCTTATCAAGAAACGGCAACGGCGATGAAAGCCAGTCTCGGACAACAGAACGCTGTTGTGAGTAAACTTAAAGAAAATATGCGGGCGCTCGAAAGTAAAATTTCCGAGGCAAAATCTAAAAAAGATATGTACATTGCCCGAGCTCGATCGGCGGCATCGTCGGAAAGGCTTCAAGAAATGATGGGGAATCTCAGTACCGGCAGCGCTTTGAGCGCTTTTGAACGGATGGAAGAGAAAGTCATGCAGCTAGAAGCTCGCTCCGAAGCAATCGCAGAACTCGGAACTAATGATTTAGAAAAGAAGTTTCTCTCTCTCGAAGGTGCCGACGATGTGGATACCGAGTTGGCGGCGATGAAAGCACAAATGCTTCCGGGCAACAATACACCCAAATTGCCGTCGAGCGACCCGCCCGCATCCTGAACCCCCGGCAACCGAACAAGAGTCGGGACGAGCAAAAACTTCTCAACAGCCTAGGTAGAGATGGCTCGAAGCCTGTTGGGGAATTCCCGGATCGAAGTTAAACTCAATTGATAGGTGCATGAATAAGCTTGCCTGCATCACATTACTCGATCGCTTTAAACTGGATTTATCTGTCTGCAAAAATTGCCAAAAACTAAATCGCACTAAAAATCTGACAAGAGTGAATTTCACAACTGCGGGCTAGGGCTATCAAGCCTGCTTTCCGCCTACTTCGTACACCTCACCCAGGAAAAATAGCATTATGGGATTATTTGACCGCATTAGCCGAGTCGTCAAAGCCAATCTTAACGATCTGGTCAACAAAGCTGAAGACCCGGAAAAGATTTTAGAACAGTCTGTTACGGATATGCAGGAAGACTTGGTGCAGTTGCGTCAGGCCGTTGCCAGCGCGATCGCCACTCAAAAGCGCACCCAGACTCAGTACAATCAAGCTGAATCTCAGTCTAACCAGTGGCAGCAGCGCGCTCAGCTAGCCCTGCAAAAAGGAGACGAGACTTTGGCCCGGGAAGCGCTGGTTCGCAAAAAGTCTCACGCTGAAACGGCGGCTACGCTGAAAGCCAGTCTGGATCAGCAATCGGCTCAGGTGGAAAGTCTCAAGCGCAACTTGATCGGTTTGGAGAGCAAAATTTCCGAAGCTAAGACTAAGAAGGATATGCTCAAAGCGAGGATATCCGCTGCTAAGGCTCAGGAACAGCTCAACAATACCATTGGCACATTGAATACTGGCAGTTCAATGGCAGCTTTTGATCGCATGGAAGAAAAAGTTTTGCAGATTGAAGCTCGCGCGGGAGCTTCGGCAGAATTGGCAGCCGGCGGCAGCAATTTAGAGGAACAGTTCCGCTTGCTCGAAAGCGGCGGTGATGTTGACGACGAGTTGGCTCAGATGAAAGCTCAACTGACCGGGGGTTCTGTGTCTCAAGGTCAATTGCCGGCAGCGGGTAAAACGGCAGCAGCTAGTAGCTCGGAGTCGAGCCCGGTGATTGACGCTGAGTTGGAAGAATTGCGATCGCAGCTCAATAAAATGTAGTAATCTCTATCAAAATTTACCTATTTCTCCGATCGCAGGTTTGATAGAATGCTCCGCCGACCTACAGGGCTAGCTTGGGAGGTCGGAGTTTTTTTAGTAATTGTTCAGTACACAAAACCTAGATGCTGTCAACTATCTTTACATTGATTTAAGGAATTAACTCTTTAAAAAGTTATAGAGTAATTCTATTCCTTGCAAGAAAGCTAGCTTGGGAGGTAGGAGTTTTTTTCAGTAATTTTTGCATACACAAAACCTGATTGCTGTCAACTCTCTTTATATTGAATTAAGAAATTAAGTCTTTAAAAAGTGATAAAGTAATTTTATTCCTTGTAATTGCCTCGGCCGCGCCCGATCGTAAGTGTAAATAACTATCAAATATTGCTAATCTGTCATGCCCGTGCAATTTTCTAGAGGCTTTTGTAAAATCAAGTTTTTCAAGGCATTAGCACTTGGTTTTTCAATTGCAGCTATTTGCCCCGCACTGCTATCAGCTCTAAGTGTTAGCGAGTCGATGGTTGGTATCGACTCAGGGGTGCAAGCGCCAATTTTGCATGATAATTTTCCGTCTCACTTAAAACTAAATCCAGAAACAGCAGACGATCGCGATCGGCTTCGTGATTTATACTCGGGTTCAGAATTAGATAGAAGCCGTAAAGAGCAAGAAAATAGCATCCCGGAGTTTGATCAAACGACCCAAAGTCAGGCCCCAGAAACTTTCCCTCAATTGCCGAACCGAGGAGAAAACAGACACGAATTTCCGATTCCTAACCCGCGGCTGCAAAATCCGGCTCCCCTCCGATAACCCGCGCTACCAAAGCCCTTGCCTTCAGCCGCACAGCTTTTGCCGCCTGCTGTTCCCGCGCCGGCACAGCCTGCAGAATTGCTAAGATTCCGGGTACGATCAAAGTCGATCAATGGGAAGTAGTTGGCAGTTGATTTACCGCGAGCCGATCGTGCAAAATCCCAGAAGAGAAATCGCGATCGGAATCGTTACCCGCAGTCGAGAAAGCGATACATCTTTGCTGAGAAAGGATTTTCCGCTGTCGCCGGGAGCAGATAATCGGGGTAGAACTCGGGTTGCGGCGCTGAGGCTGTTTCAAGATTTTACTCAGAGGGGAGAGAGAGATGTCTTTGCGGCGCGATCGCAGTTCTGTGTGGCAATGGCAGCATTTGGCGCTACGGTGAGCAGCAGCAGCCCTGACCGTTAATTTTTGACTTGGCTGGGTCAATTGCAGTACGTGTGGTTGTTGGCTCCTGAGACGCTGCTGCCGGTGCGATCGGAGGTAGAATTGGCTGGGGCAGAACTTTTGGCGATCGAACCATTCGGCATAGAAGGCTCAGACACATTGCGGGGCTACCGTCAGGATGCAATGCTTGCCGATAGCGGGATTTTTGATTCAGCCGATTTGCGGTATCCGATGCAAGCGCACCTGCGACAACCAAGGAGTTTTGCAGGTGACGCCGTTTGTGGATTTTGGCAATGTTTGGAATCCCAGGGAAAGCGCGGTTTTGGAAGCGAATACTTTGCTGTAAGCGGGATTGCGCCTGCGATGGCTGTATGGCGAAAGGTGGAATGCTTGCGGAGGCTGGGGAATTCCTTTGATTGATATTAAGTTGGGCAACAGGAGTTTACAAGAGCGCGGGCTGTATTTTTCTGTATAATTCAAACCTTTTTAAGAAAGCAGTCGTTTTGCCCTTGGCGGAACTGAGCAATTCCGCTATATAGTAATAAGTATCATTTGGCACTCCTCTGTAGCTGCCAAGAGTGCATTTTACTGATAATCTTTAAATTAAACTATGTCTAAGGTGCGGTTGCTGCTTTTAAGTTCTTTTGCTTCCGGTTTTGGGCTTTGCTCAATCATTTTGGCGATGTTTACGATGACTTCCAGGCTGTCGTTTACGTCTTTTTTTACCTTTGTTTTGACTTTGGTCTTTTTTGGAATTAATCTGCTTTTTGCTTTGCATTATTATACATCTATTACCAAGCAATTGAGTGTTAGAAATAAAAGGAAAGCGAGAATTTAGCGGTTGTGAAGCAGAAGCGGAAAAAGGCATGGAGAGTTTTTTATGGAATTTGAATGGAATCGAGAAAACGCCTCTGGGTTAGGAAAACTATCTAGCTGTAAGCCATAATTATTTAAAGTCTAATTATTTAGGAGGTGTGATCGTGGTTATAACTCAAACCAACCCGCCAAATCTTCCAGATGCGACAAAGACTGGCTTTACTCCAGATGAATACCGGGCGATCGAGGAAACAGCCGAAGAACGTCACGAATATTGTAACGGAGAGATTATCGCTATGCCAGGAGGTTCCCCCGCTCACAGCCGTATTACCGTAGACATTACGACTTTTCTTAACGTGGCTGTGCGAGACACAAATTTTCAAATCTATAACGGCGATCTACGCATTTGGATTCCTAGCTTCAATCATGGAACTTATCCCGATGTTCTGATAATTGATGGTGAACCGGAATTCAATGGCGATCACACGGATGAAATTCTCAATCCTTTAGTGATTGTTGAGGTTCTTTCCCCCTCTAGTGAAGGCTACGATCGAGGTGAAAAGTTCAGAAAATATCGTTCTATTGCTAGTTTTTGTGAATATTTGCTGGTTAGTCAAGCTGAACCCTATATTGCAATGGCACTGAAAAAGTGAGCAAAAAAAAATCTGTAAGGCAAGATATACATAGATAATTGCCTTACAAACCAAAAT
>NZ_JAUBSB010000085.1:0-18450 GCF_036702135.1 Microcoleus sp. LAD1_D3
TCTCAGACTTGTCTGATGAGTGTGCTATATTCAGATTTTCGCCGATTGTCGGAGATTGTCTGGATTAAAAGTATCAGTAACGAGACTTGAACTCGCAACCTTTCGCTCGACAGGCGACTGCTCTGACCGGTTGAGCTATACCCCCGCGAAAATGAACAATATTCTGTCCTTGAATTACACAAGTTGGGACGGGGTGGCGGTTGATTCCGCGTACTACAACCCGATCGGGCTATTGTTGCCGGAGTCTACACCGCCGATGTCCACAATTATGTGACATGATTAACTTCCTATTCAGTTTTCAAGGTTCATATTGCTCGTGGGGTAAGGCTTTGAAGCTCTTTCCCCTTCGCCATACATTTATACTACATTGTGTAATACAAGACTGTCAAGGGGGTAATACAACTTTTTTTTAAATTGGGTTTTTTAAAGGGGTGTCGATCGCTCCAATAAACCCTCACTTTTCCCCAAAACCTTTATATATCAAGGGGTTGGGTGCTAAATAGGTGGTGTGGCGCAAGGTTAATCTGATGCTGAAACTGTACTACACTCCAATGTCTCTAAATTCTCGCCGTCGCGCGAGGTGGCACTTCTGGAAAATGGGATAATCAGCTTTTAGATATCAAATACTACAAATCAAATCTTGTCTGAATTGCCCTTAACTCCCGTGCCCGCATCCCCAGAACCCGATCGCCCAAACCTCCCTCACTGGCTACACTCCTTGGATACCTGTCCGAGTACCAACAGTTGGGCGATCGCCCGCGCGACCCAACTCCACCACGGAGATGCAGTATTTACCAAGCGGCAAACCAGCGGGCGCGGCCAACACGGGCGCACCTGGCACGCCCCAAGCGGTGTGTTGACTGTTAGTTTTGTACTCGAAAACCTCAACCCCACTCTGTTGCCGGGACTCAGTTTAGCAGCGGGTTTAGCTGTGATTTACGCGATCGAAGATTTGGTTCCCGACTGTCGCGATATGCTGCGCCTGAAATGGCCAAACGATGTCTGGATCGATCGCCACAAATTAGCCGGAATTCTCTGCGAAGCCACTTCGGGCAATGCTTTGGGCAAAACTCGCGCCATTGTGGGAATTGGACTCAACCGCTGCGTAGATTTCGCGGCTGCGGGATTGGATGAAAGGGATCTCGGCAATGCGGTAAGCTTGCATTCTATTGCTAGTACAGTACCAGATGAACTGTGTTTGCTCGATCGACTGCGGCACTATTTACTCGAACTAGCCGATATGTTTTCTACCACAGACAAGCCAGCCTCCAAGTCCGGTTTAGCGCTACTTTTGCCGGAATTGCGCCGCCGCGATGCGTTGATTGGCTGCCCGGTGGCGATCGAACTTTCCTCAGAAACCATCTGCGGAGAAGCAGCCGGCATTGATGGAAGCGGCCGCTTGTTAATATGCTTGGCGGGCGATCGAATACAAGCCTTTACCTCCGGGCGAGTTCGATTAATTTAAGAGGCAGTTGTCAGTTGTCAGTGGGCAGTTGTCAGTTGTCAGTGGGCAGTTGTCAGTTGTCATCACTCAACGCCGTCAACAGTCAACAATTCCCAATTCCCTATTCCCAATTCCCAATTTTAATTTATCACCTCAAATATTACCAATCTGCTCAGCCACAGCGGTTGATTTGCCTCCACACCTTCCGGACGACCCTTAGTAGAAGCAACTTGTATTCTGTTGCCATTTATCCCTTGTCTAACCAAAATATTTTTCACATTTGTCGCCCTTTCCAGTGCCAACTTTTTATTTTCTACCGGAGTGCTTTTAAAATCGCTGTAGCCCACTATCCTTAAATTCTTCATGCGATTTTTCTCCATATATTCCTTGACTTTGCTAAGCTTTTGTGCTACGTCTTTCGCCTCCAAACTTGCCGAGCCTGCACCGAAATACACCCGAACTGGCATTATTATCTTTGGCGGCGGTGGAGTTCCTATTATCACTGTATTTGTTACCGACTTCACCCCCGGAATTTTCTCAAAAGCTTGAGTTATTTTCTGAGCATCTGGCACTTTGCTTACGCTGCCTGCAACGGCGACTTTTCCCTCTGCATAGCGAGCTGAGATATCAATGCTTTCTACTTTATTCAAAAGAGCTGCCGTCCGCTTGACATCGGCTTCTACTAAAACCGGATCGGGAGGTACTTCAACGGCTATAATTTTATTGTCAATTTTTAATTGGGGAGCCGCTTGGTGAGCTATTTTTTCCGCTTTAGAGCGCAGCTTTTGATTCGGCACTCGTCCCGAAATCTCCAATAATTTATCTTTAACATCTGCCGCGATACGATAAACCGATAACTCTGGAGCAGATTGTAATGCTAAATTCGTATCTGCTTCTAAGCTCGCTTCAACTCCGCTGCGGTATTGATGAATTCCCCAAGGTACGCCAATTAAACCTAACGCTGCCAAACCGATAATGGGTAAAATTGGCAGTTTAGGAGATTTAACTTTTACCTCTGTATCGATTAATTTTTGCAATTTCGAGTTTACTTCGGGTGGCACAGTTGCTGGATCGCCGTTAAATGACTGAATTTGCTCTCCGTATTCTTGAACAATATTGTTGAATATTGATCGCATTTTATACTTAAACCACTGGCGGGTTTCTCCTTGCATCACTACTGCCAGATAACACGAACCCGCAACTTCCAATACGATGGTAGATGTGCCGTATTCTATTGCATCAATTTCTGCAATATTTCCCGACTGAGATATGCAATCGTTGACAAAAGCCCGAATAGCAGTCAGCATTCCCGCTACCATGTCTGATTCTAGCTGTTCGCGTTCAGACTTCTGCACTGCTGAAATTACTAAGCCCGATTTTGCTTGAATTAAAAAGACAGCTTTAACACTCATTGGTGTTGTTTCTTTTATCAGCAATTCCGCTTCAGAAATGCCCTGTAATTTGGCTTTAATTTTGCGGCTAATTCCCTCTGGACTTAAAGCTGATTCGAGTTTTTCATTAATCTCCCGCATCATTTCGGCGATGTATTTTAAAATCGTGCTGCCGATGATCGGATAAAGTGCATCCGACATTGCTTCTCGCTTGAGATGAATTTGCTGTTTGATAGCGGCGGCCATTTCCGGCGCGATCGCCATTGCAATTTCATCGGGCGATTCACTGATTCTGTGGCTAATTCCTACAGACAGAGCCGGTGATATGGCTACTCCCATCGATTGCCTATTTTCTCGGCTTTTGGTATTAATTATTTCATCAATTATCGGAGCGATTGTTGCGGTAAATGATTTTCTAGACTCGTTAATTGTTTGGAGCATCATTTCAGGAAAGATGAGTCTTATTCGGGCCTCTAATTGTTCCCGATCGCCTCCCCATTCCGCATCAGTAATTTTGCGATCAAGTTCCCCTACTTTATCGTTGAGTCTGTAATTATAACTTACAACTTCATCTAACAATGGTAAAATAGATTCGATGACCGACTTTTGTAGTTGGGCGTGATGGCTAACCATCAGCTCGTCAATCAAAGGTTTCAGTAAATCTGTAAACAAGTCTGTGGATTCATAAATCCGGTGTTCGATCGCCACAATCTGTTGTTCGATCTTCCCAAGTCTTTGATCGATCTTTTTATTCTGAATGATGGCATCGACAGCGGGGGCGATCGCAGATTCTATCTCTAGCTTTGCTTCCCCGATGTTTCGAGATATCATTTCTACAATCACTGGCATTATTCTTGCCATCAACCCTTCTATCTCGCCTAAAACTTGCTGCTGAACTTCGAGAATCTTAGTTTCATTATTTAATATTTGTGCTGCAATACCGCTGTTTTGAATAGCCGTGTTGACACCAGGTGCGATCGCCTCTCTCACCTCTAACTTGGTCTCCTCGATTTTCCGGTTCAGCGACTCAATCATTAACGGCATTAACCTTGCCATTATATCTTCCGGCTGAGTTTTTTGCTGTCGCTGAAGATTATTGAGTCTACTTTCTACGTCGCTCAATTTTCCTTGAAATTCTCTTTGAAGAATTGCTGATTGCATCAAAGGTTCAATCGTCGCGGCTACTTGTAATTTTGATTCATCGATTTTCTGATTCAGCAAATCAGTTATTGCCGGCATTAGCATCGCCATTATCTCTTCTGGCTTCTGAATTGGCGACTGTTGCGTAGCCAGTCGGCGCTCGATGATGCTCAATACTTTTTCTTCTATTTCTACCCAAGCTATTCTTACCTGTACTGAGGGGGCAACAGCTTCTACAACCTCTAATTTTAATTCACTAATTTTGCGGTTCAGTAAATCGCTCACTACCGGCACTAACTGCTTAATTAAATCTTCCGGCTGCTGCTGGTAACGCTGCTGAATATTCGCAACTCTATCTTCAATTCTTACTACCTGTTCTTCAAGTCCGTTTTGATTGTGAATTACTTGATTGACTCTCGGTGCGATCGCCGAAGCTACCTCTAACTTAGACTCCTCTACCTTACGGTTGAGCAGATCGCCCACTACTGGCATCAGCCGTTGGATTAAGTGTTCTGTATTCGGCAGTGGCTGCTGGTTCAAGTTAGCAATTTGATTTTCCCAATCTGCTAATTTTGCCTCCAACTCGATGCGATTAATTTTATTATTGCTCGCGAGGTCGATCGCCTTTTTCAATTCCAACTTCAACCCATCTAATTCTTCTCTCACTAACTCAGGAATTAACGGTTTCAGCAAAATCATCAACTCTTCGGGCTCAGACATCAACTTCTCAAAATTTTCTAACCTTTGTTCCACACTCAAAACATTACTGTAAAATTCCGGTAAATCCCTTTCAAACAGTAGTTGTTGCAACTGCTTAAACTGCTCTACTGCTTGTTCTAATTCTTCTTCCGAGTGCCGATTTTTTCGGGCTACCTTCGCGGCTATAGATAAATCGGGTTCCTGATTATTGTTTTCTCGTCTTTGAGGTGGGATCTCTTCCTCGTTAGTTAATACTTCCGGTACAATACTCGGTGATTCGATCCGAAAAGACAATTGTTTGCGCCGATTTTCCTCATCCTCCAACCGCTGCACAGACTTTTCCGAAAGCGGTAACTTCAGCTCGCTTGGTTCTTTTTTGGATTTCTTCAATAACTGAAATTCAGTCAGTATGGTTAGCAATTCCTGAAGTTGCTCTCCAGCTTTAGAACTTGCCAGAGTTGCATCAGAAACCTCTTTTTCTGACTGATATATTTTGCCTGAATTATCATTAAATGCTGCCATACTGCGCTACCAATAGTTGATTTTAATCGACCGAAGGAAATTACCAGCTTGCTTGCCGCCTCACCCCAGCGAAAATCAATAGGAATGACACAATTGTTCCAAGCGTCAGGCGTACTAAAGCTATCGCCCTATTTTAACTGCTGTTCTGCGACTAGCCAACTGGGCGGCCAACTGCAATGCTGCCTTCATGCTGGAGGCATCTGCAATCCCTTGACCTACAATATCAAAAGCTGTGCCGTGATCCGGAGACGTGCGGACAAAAGGCAAGCCAATTGTAGTGTTGACTGCTTTATCGAAAGCCATCAATTTTACTGGAATCAACCCCTGGTCGTGGTACATTGCCAAGTAACCGTCGTGAGCTTCTGTGGCTAAACCGTACCAAACTTTAGCCGGTTTTACCCACAGGGTATCGGGGGGTACTGGCCCGTCTAACTGCACTTGAGGAAAGCGATCGCGCTGCGTTTCCAACCAAGGTATCATCCAGTCTTGCTCTTCATTTCCCAGTTTGCCATTTTCGCCGCTGTGAGGATTTAAGCCAGAAATCGCAATTTTCGGTCTTTCCAGCCCAAAATCTTCCCGCAAACAGTCTATCAATAATTCTAGTTTTTCACTCAGCAATTCTGGAGTCAACGCATCTGGGACTTGACGGAGTGAAATATGTGTGGTAGCGAGTAAAGTTACTAGCGTCCAACCGCTGTGTGGAGATGTGGCGGCAAACAGCATTCCGAATCGCTGGGATTTTGCCCTTTCTGCGAGGAGTTCTGTTTGTCCGGGATAATTGTAACCGGCCGCCTGCCAGCAAGTTTTGGAAATTGGGCCGGTGACGATGGCGGAGAATTCGCCGGCGATGGTACGGGCGATCGCGCTTTCCATGTAAGCAAAGCTAGCCGCCCCGCTAGCTGCACTCCCGACACCGGGGACTATTTCGCCCCACTTGTTGTCTGGTTCAATATCAATAATATTTAATGTTTCGGGATTTGCCGCTTCTGCTGCTGGATTGCTCGATCGCAACTTATCGTAAGTTTCCTGCAAAACTCTCCTAGAACCTATAACTGTTACTCTCAAACCAGCAGCGGGATCTGCCAATGCCTTGAGAATCACTTCCGGGCCAATTCCCGCCGGATCTCCCAGAGTTACAGCTAGTTGTGATTCCCGATCGAGACTCAAGGCAGTTTTCTCCAACAAAATACAGGAATTTCGGCACTGAAATTTTAGCATTCATGTACCTGGTTGCCCCAAATTATATTATCTTTATTTAATGCGATCGCCCAATTGGACTTATCAAATCATGAATCCTGAAATTTTCAATGCAGCCTTTTTGTCCTTTTCTCTAATTTTCGTGGGTATAGGTGGAGGCTTCCTCCTGCTCAAATTGCAAGGCGGCGAAGAATAAGTTTTTTTCAACCAATCCTTCACAAGCCTTCTACCTTCTGCCTTCTAGAGTCTACTTGCTGCCGAAAGCAAGCCTGCTGGCGAATATCTCAAGCCTAAAATGAGAAAATTTCAGGTTTTTGTTAAGTTTTTATAACAAACTTAACAAAAACCTGATACCATCTTATAGAAAGTTTAAGATTCATAATTAATCCCTAGATGACTTTATTGATTTTAGGTGCCACCGGCACTCTCGGCCGCCAAATAGCCCGCCGCGCCCTAGACGAGGGCTACCAGGTGCGCTGTTTAGTCAGAAGTTACAGAAAAGCTGCATTTTTGAAAGAATGGGGCGCTGAACTCGTACCGGGAAACCTTTGCCAGCCAGACAGTCTGCCTCCGGCCCTAGAAGGCGTCAGTGCTATTATCGATGCAGCAACAGCAAGTGCAGCCGATTCTGTCAGCATCAAAAGAGTAGACTGGGACGGAAAAGTATCGCTGATCCAAGCAGCAGCAGCAGCAGGCATCAAGCGTTACATATTCTTTTCCTTTCTCGACGCGGAGAAATATCCCCAAGTCCCCTTGTTGGAAATCAAGCGCTGTACCGAATTGTTCTTAGCAGAATCCGGTCTAGACTATACAATCTTGAGACCTTGCGGCTTTTTGCAAGGACTGCTGAGCCTGTATGCAATGCCGATTTTGGACAATCAGGCAGTCTGGCTGCCCAACAAGCCATCCGCCCTTGCCTACATGAACACTCAGGACGTTGCTAAATTTGCCGTCCGGGCCCTTTCCGTTCCCGAAACCGAGAAAAAAAGCTTTCCGGTGGTGGGAAATCGCGCTTGGGATGCTGACGAAATCGTGCGGTTGTGCGAACGGCTGTCAGGGAAGGAAGCCAAAATTACGCGCACCCCAGATGTCTTGTTGCAGGGTACTCGTAAATTAGCTACCTTCTTTCAGTGGAGTTGGAACGTAGCTGACAGATTGGCTTTTTCAGAAGTTTTAGCCGCCGGAAAACCCTTGAAAGCTCCGATGGATGATGTTTACAGTGTCTTCGGAATCGACCCTAAAGAAACTACTACTTTGGAGTCTTATCTCGAAGAATACTTTAATCTGATTATGAAGAAGCTCAAGGAAATAGAGTACGAGCAGCTTAAGACTAAAAAACGGAGTAAACAAAAAATGCCCTTTACATTTTAAAGTGCCGAAAGCTGGGATTATATACAACGACGTTAAACCTGTGGCTTGTCGCATCGCCGCAGAGTTGGAAGACAAGCTGACTGCCCGCGGCTGGGAGGTTTGCTCGGTTTCTGGTTCCGGAGGAATTCTGGGCTATTCTAGCCCCGATCGCCCGATGTGCCACAACCCGATCGAACAACTCGTCCCCCCCGGTTTTGACAGCGACATGGAGTTTGCAGTGGTTTTGGGCGGCGACGGTACGGTGCTGTCGGCATTTCGCCAAGTCGCTCCGATTGGAGTGCCGCTGTTGACTGTCAATACCGGTCACATGGGCTTTTTAACAGAAACTTACCTGAACTTGCTGCCGCAAGCTTTGGAAAAGGTAATCGCTGGAGAATACGAAATAGAAGAAAGATCGATGCTGGCGGTGCGGCTGTTTCGAGAAAACGACTGCCTCTGGGAAGCCCTTTGTCTCAATGAAATGGTGCTGCACCGGGAACCGCTGACTTGTATGTGTCATTTTGAAGTGGCGATCGGTCAGCACGCCTCTATTGACATTGCCGCAGATGGAGTCATCATCGCGACTCCGACAGGATCGACAGCTTACGCCCTTTCTGCCGGCGGCCCTGTCATCATTCCCGGAGTGCCGGTGTTGCAGTTGCTGCCAATTTGCCCGCATTCAATGGCTTCGCGGGCTTTGGTGTTTTCCAACACTGAGCCGGTCAAGATTTTACCGGCGAGTCCAAACCGCCTGGTAATGGTGGTAGACGGGAACGGCGGATGTTATGTTCTGCCCGAAGATTGGGTGCAAGTCGAGCGAGCTCAGTACCAAGCCCGCTTTATTCGGGTGCAATCTTTTGAGTTTTTCCACATTTTGCGGGAAAAATTGGGCTGGGGCTTGCCTCACATTGCTAAACCGAGTTCCGTTGAGTTGCCTTGATAGTTGTTGGTAATAAGCGGAGTGTAGCGGAGTGCTAAAGTCCCGTCCTTTTGGGGCGGCTTTTTCTTCGCGTTCAGGTTTCTAAGTTTTTGTGCAGGATAAGGCTCGATCGGAATCTCCTACGGAATCCTTAATTCTCGATCGAGATTCCGAACCATCTCCAAAGTCAGGCTGCGTTTACGAGATAACGGTATAGTTGGAGAGTCTTCATTTCTATTCACTCTGCTTAGGACGGATTTCAAATTCTGAACGTGCCCGGAAGAAACAGACATCAAACTCGAAGAAGAAATTAGCTTGCCCCAAAATCAAAGGTACATTGGTTGCTTGTGTCCAGGCAAATGCCAGGTTAAGCATTGGGAATGAACTAACTCGAGCATTAACAACGACTGCGCGGGCTTCAAATCGAGCCAAATTCCCAGCCAATACGACTGAGAGTGTCTCATTTTCCCAGACTAAGCCCAGTTGTAGCCCTAACTCGTAGGGCAAAACATTAACGCTTGCGCCTGTATCTAATAAGCCCTCAGCGTTCAAGGATTGACCGTTCAGGCTGAGTGTCAATGGCAGATACGGCATTCGATCGACCATGCCAAGACTGCTGTCAATGATTTTGTAGGGAAATCTCTGAGCGTCAATCATTCTGTTCTTGTTGTTTTGTCGTCAGAAGATTCATTAAAACATTGGCAGCCTCCGAGCAATTGTAAGGCGACCAGACCGGATACTCTCGATCGGCAACAAAAAAGTTTGTTGCATCTTCTTCTTTGACCAGTTCTGTTGCCAGAAACTGCATCAGCCGAAGCTTGTCAATTTTTGAAAGTTCCTGGATCTGTGACATTAGTTCAGCCAATGGCATTTGAGAATCTCCTCGTTTGAGGTTTGGCGAAAAGATTGGATCTACTAGCTTGTTGCATGGTGCGCGATCGAAGCGTGTCTATTTATTCTACCAATTTTCTGTAGGTCAAGCTCTCGATCGAGATTCCAAATTATCTCCAAAGTCAGGCAGCGTTTATGAGATAACGGCTAAAGTGAGTGGCGGCGAGTAGACTAGAACGTAGGGCGAAGACTCTGTACCGTCCGCTCCACTGTCTTGTTATACCTCTTACCCGCAGAAGAATCAAAACTCTCTGTAGATTGCAATTGGATCTACCATAATCTCATTTTTGAGTTTTCCAGTAAATTGCTTTTCCATCTCAGAGAGCTTTAAGATCATCTGAGCAACAGCCTCTTTCATATCTCCTGAACCCGAAGATTCTTCAGCAGGTAAATCAGTTTGCCCATCCTTACTTTGAGTAACTGTTCCAAAAATTATAAAGTCTTTCTCTGAGTATCTAGAATACTTCTTGACGATAAGATTCTCTTCCTCTCTTAAGTACTCTCTCTTTAAAAGTGCGCTAAACAAATAGTTCCCTTCCGGTTCAGATGAAAGATACGTTCTGACCTCAAACTGATCTTTATAGCCATAATTTAAAACAACCCCGACGTTATCAAGAAACTCTTGATCTATGTTCCAGCCTAGATGCTTAGCTATAATAGATAGATCATTTATCTTCTTAGGAGAGTGCTTGGCAAAAGCCTTTTCATTTTTGTTTTTCGATTGAACTAAGGCATCACTGAGTTGATTTCGCAACTCCTCTAGATTTGAATAGCTAGCAAGGTAAGCACAAGCCATTCCAAGTTGGTTAATATTTTTAATGGTTTCATTGACTATTTTTACATCATTAAATAGAAGCCTTCCTCTTATCTTGATAAAGTCGTAGTCGTCAAGATTCTTGATTTTCTTTCCAATGTTACTTGAGTCAATCTGCAAAACTCTTTTATCATCAAAGAGCTTCTCTTCAAAAAGACTGTAAGAGTAATCATGCAGAAATTTCCTCTCCTCAGTAGAAGCTTCCTTATTAAGGATATCAGCTAAGACTCGTCCACTTCCTACAGGTCCTTCCTGAGCCTCTAGCTCATTCCTTTTATTACCAGAGTAATTTGTTACGTATTCCGTTAGTCCTTCAAATATCTGTGAGGAGATTGAGTACATTTTGTACTCATCTAGATAAATAAATGACTTAATCCTCTTTTTGCTGTTTCCTTTGGGTGTACTCTTCATAAAATTGCTGGCGAAGCTCCACTTGATCAACGTCACTTCCATTCAAGGAAGGAACATTATGTACAGTCGATGGAGAAAAGATCTCACGAATTGTCAAAAAAGATTCTTTAATTTCAGCATGAATTTCGCAAATAGTACCATCTTTGATACCTGCGGCTTGAAGAGGAGAATTTGAGGGAATCGCTGTTAAGAGATTTTCTCTAAGGAAGAGACTCCAATTATACATCTCTGCATTTTTGATAAAGAGACTTTCTGCAACTTCTTCCTTAAGAACAGCCAGAATGTTTTCTATTAGCGTTTGCGTTCTCATATTCCGAGCCGCAGTTACTTGATACTCTGCACCTACTTCTGTGTAAACTACGAAAAACACTATCGTGGGTACACCTTGAACATTTCCAATTGAAATACTCTTGCCTAATGCTTTCTTATTGAACAGAGTAGGTGTCAAATGCTCTGGAATTCCCTCTATACGAATAGCATTACACCCTAACTGATAACCAAACTCAAAAGATTCACCAGCACCAACTGCTGTGTAAAAGCCAACCGCAAATTCAAATGCTGCACGATCTCCGATCGCCTGTTCCATGCCTACAACGTAATTTATATGCCGCGCAATCGCCTCAGCCTGAAACTTTGAGTAACAAGCGTTTAAAACGACACACTCTACATGACTAGAGAAAAGTCTAAATAAATCTGCTAAGGCTTCTGAATCAACTAATTTTGCTTGTCCAGTTACATCTTCAAAAACCAACCCTTCTTGTCCTGCGCCATGTCCACTGAAATGTACAATTTGAGGCTTGAAATCCAACATTGATTGTTGAATATCTCTTGTACGGGTCGCACCTGTTGAATTGATAGGAACCTTACCATATCCTGCTTGACGCAAACGGTCTTTGATTTCCCGTTCCTCCTCCTGCAAACGTAAGCTTGTTGTTCCTCTTGGATTAGCAGCTAGGAACAAGATGGATTTCTGTACTTTGACTTCATTCATAACAATTAACCAAGTAGCCTAGCTAAATTCAGACTATCGTTCAACAAAAGCTCTCAAATTGGTTGCCTCAACAGACTCTCTCTAAACTATACTCCCACTGACGATATATTTGCAAAATCTTAGCCTATGGCTGCGGATCTGGCAAAGTTGCCAATCTTGTTTTTAATCTGCTTCTGAGCACATCAGGATTAAGAGAGGGAAACTGCCAACAGATAAAGTTTTATTCTTCCACGCGATAGCCCAATTCGGCTAAACGAGTGCGCGACTGCCGCCACTTCGGCTGCACCTTGACAAATAACTCCAAATATACTTTGCCTTCAATTAACTTTTGAATCTGTTCGCGGGCCGCACTGCCGATCGACTTGAGCATACTGCCGCTTTTACCGATTAAAATGCCTTTTTGGGAATCCCGTTCGACGTGAATTGTCGCCAGAATGCGAGTAATTTTTGCTTCTTCTTGAACTATGTCGATCGCAATTGCTACCGAATGCGGCACTTCTTCCCGCGTCAGCAGCAAAATCTGTTCCCGAATCAATTCGCCCATAATAAAGCGTTCCGGCTGGTCAGTCACCAAATCGGGCGGATAATAATAAGGCCCAACCTCCAAATGTTCGATTAACAATTGTTGCAGCGGCTCGACACCCTCGCCCGTGAGAGCGGAAAATTTCACTACAGGCCACTCAGGATTGACAATTTGCTCGTAAGTTCGATCGATCAACACGCAATCCGACGGTTGTTCGTCCAACTTATTCATCCCCAAAATCACTGGAATGCCGATATTGCTGAGAATTTCGACAATATATCGATCGCCCCCCCCCGATTCCACCGAACCATCCACCACAAACAGCACCACATCCACCGACTTAATCGCGGTGCGGGCATTCTGCACTAAAACCTTGCCCAATTGGTGGTGCGGCTTGTGAATTCCGGGAGTATCTACAAAAATAATTTGTGCTTCAGGTGTCGTCAGGATGCCCCGTAGCCTGTTGCGCGTCGTCTGAGACACCGGCGAAGTAATTGCAATTTTCTGCCCCACCAACTGATTCATCAGCGTTGATTTTCCGACATTCGGGCGTCCGACAATACCCACAAAGCCCGATTTGTAACCCGCCGGAGCCACGGGAACACCCATAATGTCCGATACGTCGATAAATTTACTATCTTCCACTAAAATCACCTATTTTCAAGCCCCTTCTCTGTCTATTGTCGCCTGAAAATACTCAAACGGCCATCGATGCACTGTAGCATCTTTCTCGCTTTGGTATACCCCGCAACAGTCAAAGCTCGATCGAGCCGCAAACCAGTGTTAAAACGTGATACGCGATCGGCAAAACTTGATATCTGAGACAAAATTTGATAAAGTTCCAATGACATCGATCGAAAATGAATCATTCTGGTAAAACCGACTCCCCATGCTGTAACAACTTCAGATGTGTAAATATCTAACTCAACTGAAGCTTTTCTACAGTTTGTCAGGCAAACCCGTTTTAACATTTTTGAAGATGTTTGGTAATAAATTAGGTAAGTTGAACTCACATTCAAAAGCTCAATATCATCAGGCGCTTTCTCAATAAAAGCTAGTGTCTTTTGAGCATACCTAAATTAGTGCTAATCGTCATAAAGTTGAGGAGATGAATCGAATGAAATCGAAATTATTTTGGAGTGTCTGCACCGTTTTGGTAGCAAGCTTGCCTGTTCCCGCCTTGGCTCAAACAAGCCCTCCCACCAGCCCTCAAGCAGGTATTGACTACAAGGGTGGATCGAAGAAATACCAGTTAGTACCGGGCAGAATCCAAGACAGAACCTTGCCCAGAGCTTTTGATTTTCCAATTATTACCAATGTTGCTACTGACACTAGCATCACCTCGGATTTCCTAATTACCGATCAGTTTCGCGCCCCAGCGGGTCGTACAGAATACACCGGAGCTCTCACCGCCTGGGCAACATCAATCAGAGAATGTCTCGCCAAACAACCACTTTTGATTCGAGCCAGCACTAAGAACCCGATTCAGATTAATGGTAGAGTAGGCACGATTGTCAGAAACGCAAATAACCGTGCAGTTTGCAAATAAGCCAGCAATATCACAGGGGCTAAATTGACCGTAATTGCTGTAAGGGCGGGTTCACCAATATCTCCCATGCAAGCATCGATACAGTAAACCCGTCACCGCAGCGATCTTGGGGTCAATCGAGGCCAGTTGATATAACTTTCGCTATCTAAAGATAAAAACTAGAGAGTGTTTTTGAACAAAAAGAGCAATAGGTTTTCTATTGCTCTTTTTGTTGGCGAAATTTCTATTAATATCTATTAGGACTTATATCATGTCCGGTCAATTAACCATGATTCCTGAGGGGCGGGTTCGCCAAGATATTGAATAGAAACGGGAAAATCTGTAAACCCGCCCCGGTCTTTAATCGGGGTCAATCTATGGGACATGATATTATATGATATAGGCTGAAATGACATCATATAAGAGGTTTGTAGTGAGGAATGCAAGTCCTTATCAAGGTTTAAGGACTTGCATTCCTCACTGCAAACGACATAATTACGCAGAAACCAGCTTTTTTCCAAAAAATCCCGTGGAACGCGAGGGATATAGATTTTAACACCTGGTTTATGAAAGTTTGTCTGCGTAATTCACGATTTAGTAGCGCAAAATTCATGTGTACTCAGTAAAATTTCGCCATAATCAGGAATCCAAGCTAGCCACTGTTCTTCCGAACATTCACACAACAGCCACGCTTCGTCAAAGCTGAATGCGGTTGGCGGATTGAACAATTTAACCCACATAGAAGGAGCCAATTTTGGTGCAGGTACGGCGCAGCCAAATTTTTCCCAGTCGCGGACACTGGCGAAGCTTCCGGGCGTTGGTTGGGATTGCCAAGTACGAATATCTGTTTGCAGTTGCATAACTACTCCTGTCTAGCTAAGAGTCTGCACCAGGGCGCGGTTGAAACAACGCAGAGCGAAGGCGCAGATAAACTTTGATTATGTAGTCTATGTTACGGAATTATCTAGGCGAATGTGTAGCGTTGTAGCAAAAATTTACAATCGAGAGGAAAACACAGGCTCAAAGCTGAAAAGGTCGATGTTTTATTGTTGGGTTCGGCAACGATCGCCTACCATAGCAAACAACATCTGATTTATTTCAAAAATTCCGGCATGAACCCAACTCCAAAATCCCAGTGGAAAACTCTAGATCGGTTTGTAGAAATCAACTCTCATTGGGTAAAACTAATCGCCGAACATCTCGAAACAACCGAAGGGCAAACAGTAGAATATTGGCGAGTAGAAAGAGCAGATTCAGTTGTAATCTTGACAATTCAAGCTGACAAATTGCTGTTTCCCCCATCGATGTATCGCCCCGGCGTGGCAGAAGCAACCCTGGATTTTCCCGGCGGTCGCGTACCAGCCGAAGCCACGCCAGCAGCAGCCGTTCCAGCTATACTCAAAAAAGAACTAGCCGTGACAGAAAGTGCGATCGCCCGCATCGAACCGATTAACACCGTCGGCTGGGCAATAAACAGCTCATTCTCCAATCAAAAACTCTACGGTTTTGTGGCAGAATTGCACCCGACAGCAACAGTAAACCCCGAACTTATCGGTGCTGAATATCCTGTCACCCCAGACGGAATTCGCGACTTGCTCAAAAAATTAACTTGCCTCCAATGTCGAGCATTACTGCTAGAATGGCAAAATCAAGACAATTTTAGATTGTAGGTTTTAGATTTTAGAATTGGGAATTGTCCCCCGATGCTCGCTGATTTGAATTTTAGGACTTACTCTCATCAACCCGGTTTCTCTGACAAATCTGGGGTTATGCAGCAAATTATCTAGGAAAAAACCTGCTTTATAGCCCCTTGTGTGTAAGTTTAAAATTCCTGAAAACCAACATCACCCAAACTAATCATGCCTCTCAATAATGAAGTTGCTGTCGAATGCCTCGACGTTACATATCGCCTCAACCGCAGGCATTTAGTAGACAAACTCAATTTTAAAGTGCTGCAAGGAGAAGTTTTAGTATTGCTGGGACGCAGCGGTAGTGGCAAAACTACAACCATGAAATTGATTAACAATTTACTAACGCCAAGCAGCGGCGAAGTTCTTGTCATGGGAAAATTGACAACTCAGTGGAACCCTATTCAACTGCGCCGAAAAATTGGTTATGTGATTCAAGAAATTGGTTTGTTTCCCCATTTTACCGTGGAGCAAAACGTCGGTTTAGTGCCGAAATTAGAAGGCTGGGAGGGCGATCGTATTAAATCTCGCGTCCGGCAACTGTTAGAATTAGTCAACCTCGACCCCCAACACTTCGCCAAACGCTATCCCCATCAGTTATCCGGCGGACAGCGGCAGCGGGTAGGCGTCGCTAGAGCACTGGCGGCTGACCCTCCGATATTGTTAATGGACGAACCGTTTGGTGCTTTAGACCCGATTACTCGTCTGGAATTACAGCGGGAATTCGGTCAATTGCAGCAGCAACTTGGCAAAACTGTGATTTTTGTGACTCACGGCATTCAAGAAGCTTTTTTGTTAGCTTCTAGAATTGGTTTGATGCAAGATGGACGGTTGATCGAATTGGCAACACCTGATGATTTTCTCAAATCTCAGCATCCCGAAGCTCGCGCATTTCTTGAATGTTTGCAAGTAGCTAAATTTGAATAATTTAGCAAAAATTTGATAACATAGTTTTAGTAACTAAGCTGATAATCAAACGATGCACAGTCTTTACGAGACAGACTTCTATGCTTGGACGCAAGAACAAGCCAAGTTACTTCGCAAGTGTCAGTGGAGCCAACTTGACTTGCCAAATTTAATTGAGGAGATTGAATCTTTGGGCAAACAGGAACTTCAAGAACTTAGAAATCGTTTGAGTATTTTGCTGGGACATTTGCTGAAGTGGCAATATCAGCCCCAGCAGCGCAGTCGTAGCTGGCTGTCTACAATTCGAGTGCAGCGGCGGGAAACTCAGAGACTGATACAGGAGAACCCAAGTCTGAAACCTTACTTGCAAGAAGCTTTCCAAGAAGCTTATCAAAACGGTAGAGATTTGGCAGCAGGAGAAACCGATTTACCTCTCAAAACATTTCCTCAAAATTGCCTTTACAGCTTAGAGGAAATTCTGGATTCTCGCTTCTATCCTGGTGAACCAAGTTCTGAAATAGAAAATGATTTATAAGGTTGACAGCAATCAGCAATAACCAATTACCTAATGATAAATTTTATCAACCGCTATGGCGCTGAGATAATTCAGCGCGCCAGTGAACACTTATATTTAGTAACTGTTGCAATTTTTATCGCTATTATTGTGGGGATGCCCCTGGGAATTTTAGCAACGAGAAAACCAAAATTGAAAAAGCCAATTTTGGGATTTGCTAATATTATGCAAACAATTCCCAGTTTAGCTTTGTTTGGCTTGCTAATCCCGGTGCCAGTAGTGGGTGGAATAGGCGATCGCACGGCAATTATCGCCCTCACTCTGTATTCTTTACTGCCAATTATCCGCAATACTTATACTGGTATTGTCGGCGTCGATCCAGCGATTACGGAAGCCGGAAGAGGCATGGGGATGACTGATATGCAACTGTTATGGCAAGTGGAAATTCCCCTGGCACTGGGCGTGATTCTGGCGGGTGTGCGAGTTGCCGCAGTAATTGCGATCGGGCTTGCTACAATCGCCGCTGCAATTGGCGCGGGTGGCTTGGGGGTGTTTATTTTCCGTGGCGTTGCTACCGTAAACAATCAGTTACTTTTGGCTGGGGCAATTCCGGCGGCTTTAATGGCTTTAGCTGCGGATTTTGGGCTGGGTTTGGTAGAAGCGCGCCTCTCGAAAAGTACCTTAAAAACTATTAATGAGGACTAAAATCCTGGCTACCTTCCGTCAGCGTTGTCACTCTCTGCGAACCAGAAGCATTCGCAGGATTTGCTATGAGATTGCGGATTTCATTTGAGCGTTCAATGTACTCTCGATCGCTCAAAACAGCTTGGCTTCCCTCCAGCAAAATAGCATCTGCCAAATCGATCCAAGAACGGCAACCGCCGTATTCAGGAATGTAGGGGATTTCGCGAATTTCTGCAAGGCGATAAGCCCGCAGGAATAAAATATAAATTGGTTGAGTTTGTTTCCATTTCAGGCGATCGCTAACAAATTTTTCATTCCAAATATGATAAGGAAACAACGCAGTAATGGCTGGTTCCCAAGCTACCAAAAAAACATCGGTAATCTCCGCCCAACTGCCAATTCTAATAACTTCAGGATGCCAACCAGATTCGACAGTCTTGACTTGAGGTGCAAACTCCGGTTTTAATAAATCCGGCTGTTGGTGTTCAAAAGTTGGATATAATAAAACCTGTTTGTCACCAACATTAAACTGTCCGGCTTGCTCGCGAATTCCCCCCTTCCGCAACAGTACAATCGTTTGACCTTGTTCCAAAGCATTAACTGCTACATTCCATTCTTTCAGCGCCCTAGTAGTTGATTTCATAGGAATTTATTTGAGTTTTAACAAAAATAACAAAACTCGGTACTTTCAAGCAAGTACAGCCATTTTTTCTAGTTTGCGACTAGCCTAGAAGGGATTAACGGACTGCCTTCCATTATGCAACCCACATTCCGCAGATGTGTGTGGAATTTTTTATCAGTTGTGAAAAGTTGGAGTCAAAAAGTTTTTCCCTTTAAC
>NZ_JAUBSB010000086.1:0-18343 GCF_036702135.1 Microcoleus sp. LAD1_D3
GTTGAAGATAATCTACAATTATAATTGGGTGAAATCAATGCCGAAAAAACTTATCTTTAATCGAGCTTGAATATATCAATCGCTCTTATTCTTGATGTGCGATCGATTATTCAGCAAGCCCCAATTAGGGGGAATTGAAGTAATTGTGACTGAGGAAAGTTACACGTCAAAAGCTAGTGCTTTAGATGGTGATACGTTGCCTGTTTACAAAACTAAGTCAGATGTCAAACCCGTTTTCAGTGGCAAGCGTGTTAAACGTGGCTTATACAAAACTTCTAATGGTAGATTGATTAATGCTGATACCAACGGAAGTTTAAATATAGCTCGAAAAGTAATTCCCAACTTTATGAAGGGAATAGTGGGATTGCCGTTTATCCCAGTAGTTTTAGACCTTTGGACTAAGATTACAAACGTAGCTGTCTAGATTTGTCTACTCTAGGGTAGCTTTGTCCAGATTTCTATGAGCGGTTTCTAACTATTCCCCCTCTCTCCGATTCTCCCCCTCTCCGATTCTCCCCACTCTGCCAGCACTTCTGAGAATTTGACAAGCTAAAATCGCCGCCCCAAATCCGTTATCAATATTCACCACACCCACACCAGCCGCACAAGAATTGAGCATAGTTAAAAGAGGAGCAATCCCGCCAAAACTCGCGCCGTAACCCACACTCGTCGGCACAGCAATTACCGGACAATCTGCCAAACCCGCAACCACACTGGCCAAAGCACCTTCCATACCCGCCACCGCAATCAACACATCAGCATCAGCAATTACGTGCCGATTGCTCAGCAAACGGTGAATGCCGGCAACTCCGACATCCCACAAACGTCGCACCTGAAAACCGCAAAGTTCCGCAGTAATTGCCGCCTCTTCCGCTACAGGCAAATCCGCCGTTCCCGCACTGATAATAGTCACAGTACCCGGATGCTGCGGAGTTGGGGAATTAGGAGAAATTGCACAAATTCGAGCCTTTTGGTAGTAGCACAAATCGGGTATTTTTTGTTGCAATTGCTCGAAAACGAACGGTTCAATTCGCGTCGCCATCACCGCAGAATTTCGCCCGCGCATCGCCTCGATAATTTCAACAATTTGGTCTGGCGTTTTCCCTGGGCCCCAGATTACTTCAGGAAAACCCGTTCTTAAAGTGCGGTGGTGGTCAATTTTGGCAAAATCGCCGACTTGTTCAAAGTCAAAATGCTTTAATTTATCCAAAGCTGCGATCGGGCTAATATCGCCGGCAGCCACAGATTCGAGTAACTTCTGTAAAATTTTAGGTTCCATTAATTAATGACTGACTAATGACTGCTGACTGCTGACTGCTGACTATTCGGCAATTTTCAGATCGTACAAATTCCAGAAAGCGCCGCCGAGGGCACTATAGCGAATTCCCGAAACGCGATCGCGCACCGCCTCAAAAGTCAGCGGATTCACCATATAAACAAAAGGCACTTGTTCCGCTATAATCCGCTGCGTTTCAGCATAAAGTTCCTTGCGCTTCGCCTCATCAAGCTCCTGAGAAGCCTTCACGTAAAGGTCATCGATTTTCTGCTCCCAGTCGTACACTTCCCAACCCTTAATCGGCGGTTCTCCAGCTTGCGGGCCCTGGTTGAAACTGTGCAGTGTGCCGTTAACAGACCAAATATTGTAGCCGCTGTGCGGTTCAGTACCTCCCGTAAAACCGCCGAGGTAAGTATCCCAATTCCGCGTCAATCGCAGCTTTTCCACATAAGTGTTAAAACTCAGGAACTGCGTATCAATTTGCATCCCCAGTTTGCCCAAATCTTGCTTAATTTGCGTTGCCATTTGTTCCCGCACTTTTTTACCCGCAGCCATCAACAAAGTAAATCGCACTTTGTTGCCTTCAGCATCCAACAATTCGCCGTTACTATTATACTTAAAACCAGCACTTAACAGTAACTCTTTCGCTTTTTGCGGATCGTAACTGTAAGTTTTCAATCCCTCTTCTGGGGACAGGTAGAACGGGCTTTGCGCCGGAATTGGGGAATGCAGCGGCGCGCCAAGTCCGCGATAGATATTGTTAGTCATGGCGGATCGGTTAATGCCGTAGGCGATCGCCTGCCGAAATTCCTTACTCGCGAACCACCGAGATTTAACCGGGTCTACAAACGGCTGATTTTGAGCATTGCGCCCCTTATTCAGATTAAAACACATAAACACACTGCCAGTATCCGGGCCGCCGTTGAAGACCGTATATTTGCCCCGTTTTTCCTCCCGTTTCAGCAGCGGAAACACTTCCGGCTCCACGTTCAGAGTATCCAAATCGCCCGATCGAAAATTCAGCAGTTGATTGTCAGTATTTTCGATAATTTGCCAAACAATTTGCTGGATGTAAGGCTGGACATTTCCCTCCGCATCTTTGCGCCAAAAATACGGATTTCTTTCCAAAACCACGCGCTGATTAGGAGTATAACTCAGCATTCGGTACTGACCATTTCCGACAATTTTTTTAGGGTCAGTATCCGTCCCCCAAGTAGTCAGGAATTTAGGCTGACCATCTGCATCTGTATTTTCGACAGCTTCCTGTAAAATATGAGCTGGTAAAATCGGGATTCCCCCAGCATATCTAATAAATGGAGCAAAAGGTTCGGCAACGGAAAATTCAATGCGGCGGCTGTCTATTTTTTGAACTTTTGGGAATTGGCGACTCATCCCAACTCTCAGAGTATCTTTCAAACCGCTAGGGATTTTGTCATTGAAATAAATCTTTTCATAGCTGAAGATAATGTCATCAGTAGTCAGAGGTTGGCCGTCCGACCATTTCAATCCCTCTCGCAGGGTGAACACAATCTTTTTGCCATCTTTAGAAACTTCCCACGACTCGGCTAAACCGGGTTCTAACTCCGATGTCAAGCCATTTTCGTTGATCAATCCCTCGTACATATAGCCAAAAACGCTGTATGCAGATTGATTTAGCGGGTAGTTAAAGGTAGCTGGGCCGCTGGGGGTGGGAACGATGAGTCTGTTTACTAAGTTCGATCGGGCTGGAGTGCACGCAGACAGAGTTAGAGTGGCAATTGCCGCCAGTAAAATCGCCAGCCAGCGCAGTCTTGAATGTAGCATCATAGAAATTTTCATAATTTTTTAGTTTACCACCTGCGTGCAACTATGACTGAGATTGTAACCAACCGAGAAAGTCTTCAGTGCGCGAAAAATACTTGCTTATCCCGGCTTCTAGCAAAGCATCTTGAACTTCCCATACACTAAATTCTTTTGTATTATTGCTCAAAAACACCTTGAGTGCATTAACGTGTAAGTGTGCGTGATTCAAGATGCAGTGGAGAATCAAATTGTCTGTCGGGTCTTCTTCAATAAAAACTGTATTCAAGCTTTCTCGCAGTGTATCTGCTGTTAGTTCCATCATCTCCACATTGTCAGCCAATAATTCAAGAGCCTCAAAAAGACGTACTTTAATATTATTGAGCAATCCTGCATTTTCATTCAAAGACTCTTCTACATGGAATAAAAGAGACTTAGCATAAGGTGAAGTAAGATCGCGCTTGAGCTGGCTAATTTGTTTTTTCTGTTCCTCTACAAAACGGTTGCGGCGCTTGATATCGTCTTCTAAAGCCGAGAGAGCTTCCATGCAGCAAATAGCAGGTATGGCAATGCGGACTGATGTTGGTACACTCAGTAACAAGTTATTGGCCTCAGGATCGCGTCCTGTAGCAATACTCATCAAAAAGTTAGTTTCTATATATAAAATCGCCACCAATTTTTACCTCTAACTTTGTTGTTCCACCTGCTAGCAACGGCAGCAAACCGATTGCTGCTATCGGTTCCGATGCTGGTGGAATATCAGACTTCCAATTGTAAGCTAAGTCACGCAACCATGCTTCAATCAGCCTAGTTAGGTATGGCTCAAATATCCGCTGATCGCCTAATTTTGAGTCATAATAGTGAAGGATATCAGCCGTTTTTAACGATAAAACAGCTTCAGACAAAACAGTGCCGTCCCATTTAAAAACGATTATATTTTCGAGAGTGACAATCATAGCATAAGGAATTACCACATTTTTTTCGGAGAGTTTTGAGAGGAAATGTTTTATTTGTTTGAGCGCGCTATCGGTAATCCTCTGTTTTGCTGCCTTTTCTTTAGCTTGATTAATTTTGACCTCGATCAGCGCGACTATGCGATCGTCCTTATCCAACGCGATAATATCCGCCTTTATAGGTAATTCTACTTCCAAGGTTTCAGTTTGCATGGTTTCAGCCTTCCTAGCGTATAAGTTTAAGTAAATTCAACTTCTACTATCAAACCACTTTTTTAATTTTTCGACACTAAAACTACAGCATAGGCTGCAATTCCTTCTTCTCTCCCCACAGGGCCTAACTTTTCGTTTGTAGTAGCTTTGATGCCGATTTGGTCAGGTTTTAATTGTAGGACAGTAGAAAGCCGATCGCGCATTTGCTCAATATGCGGTTTCAGCTTGGGACGTTCCGCCACCACGACCGAATCAATATTGCCGATTTCCCAGCCTTTATCTAATATTAACTGATTGACTTGTGCCAGCAATACGAGACTATCAGCACCTTTCCATTTCGGGTCAGTCGGCGGGAAATACAGCCCGATATCTCCCAAGCTGAGAGATCCGAGCATCGCGTCCATGATAGCGTGAGTCAGCACGTCTGCGTCGCTGTGACCGAGTAATCCTAATTCGTGGGGAATGTGAACGCCGCCGAGGATGAGGGGGCGTTCTGGAACTAAGCAGTGAATGTCGTAGCCGTTGCCGATTCGGATGTTCATGTAAAATTTAGGTTTTGGAAGTATATCGAAAGACAATTATTTCATAATTGTGCGGATATAAGTGAAAAAGTATGGTCTTAATTGACGGACTGTGTGGGAATTGTGACAAAGACGTACAGATGTTGGTTTGTCAATCAGTCTTTGACAAAAAAGTTGTCTGGCATCTATGTTATGACTGCCCTCATTGCGGGGAGGCAATCGAGTTAGATGATAATGATGCTATGCCTAACGAAATGAGAGAAGAGATTTTAGCAAAAGAAGGGACTTGGAACTTGATTGTATTGGAAAAAGAACAACGTGCAACAGTTGTAACAAAAATTCTGCGTGAGGCTATGTCGTTGTCCTTAGCTGAAGCTATGAAGCTAAAAAAGAAGATGCCTGGTTCTGTTTTTATCGGAACTAAATCTGAGACCGATCGACTAAAACAGCTTTTAGCTGGTGAAGGTTTGAAAGCTTCAATCAGCAGAAGTGTTACCACAATCGGCGTTGTCGATCAAATTGGGCTATGAGTTTGCCCGATAAATCATATGGGATAACTTCTTCTTTCTCCCTTCTCCTATTCTCCCCTTTCCTCCAACCACCGATCGTACAAATCCGGTCGGCGCGATCGAGTTTTTTCAATTTGCTGTTCCCTGCGCCAGCGAGCAATTTCTGCGTGATTACCAGACAGCAACACATCGGGCACCTTCAATCCCCGAAAATCCGCCGGTCGAGTGTACTGCGGATAATCCAAAAGTCCGTCCTCAAAACTCTCAAACTTTAGGGAATCTTCCTTCGCCACAGTTCCCCGCAGCAATCGCAAAACTCCATTTATCAAAGCTAAAGCCGGAATTTCGCCCCCCGTGAGCACAAAATCCCCCAAAGACACCTCGCGAGTGACCAAATGCAGGACTCGATCGTCCACACCTTCATAATGACCGCAAATCAACACCAACTGATCGCGATCAGCAGCCAACTCCCGAAACATCGCCTGCTGCATCGGTTCCCCCTGGGGAGTCAGCAAAATCACCTCTCGCCGTGGCAAAACCGGCAGGGACTCCACCGCAGCAAAAATCGGTTCCGGCTTCATCAGCATCCCCACTCCGCCCCCGTAAGGCTCGTCATCGACTCGCTGGTGCTTGTCTGTGGTAAAATCGCGGGGATTGACAAAATTCACCTCAGCAATCTTTTTAGCTAAGGCTTTGCCCATCAGTCCCGACTCCAGGGGAGCCCGGAAAAATTCTGGAAATAAGGTAACTACGTCAAAGCGCACAATTATTGGAATTTCATTGATACATCACCTCTAGTTTGACCCTTAGGGGGAGTTCAGTTTTCAGTAATTGCTTTATTCTTTATAATTTCTTATAATTTCTGAAAATTTTGGCAAGTTAAATTCTCTTCCTGTGTCGGCGGGCCGGTTTTGTACAAAAATAATCTGTTTTTCATGACAGCGACTGCAAGTAAACTCGCCCCCAAACAACTGCGAGTGAGGTGCGATCGGCGATCGCACCTCACTCGCACAAACAAAAATTTATTCTTAAAAAGCCCTATTGTACCCACAGCAACGGCAAAATTGAATTTCACATCCAACAGAGGAAGACACACCATGCAGCAGTTGACATCTCAAGCCCTTGAACACAATATTCCCCAGCGCACAAAAACCTCGATTATGGTCATCGGGGGAGCCGAAGACAAAGTTCACGGGCGAGAGATTCTAAACACCTTTTTTTGCCGTGCAGGGGGTGCAAACGCTCGGCTGGCGATCATTCCGTGCGCTTCGCGAGATCCCGAAGGAATTAGCAACCGCTACCGCACCATATTTGACGAAATGGGCGTTAGTGCCGTCAAAGTAGTGGACATCCGCGAACGCGAACAAGGCGAAAACCCCGTCTGGAAAGATTACTTAGAAGACTGTACGGGCGTATTCATTACAGGCGGCGACCAACTGCGACTTTGTGGGCTGCTGGCGGACACCCCGCTGATGGAGAAAATTCGCAAAGAAACTCTCGAAGGCAAGATTACCCTCGCTGGCACCAGCGCGGGTGCTGCGGTGATGGGATATCACATGATTGCAGGTGGCGGGAGTGGGGCGTCACCGAATCGGTCTTTAGTAGATATGGCAAACGGACTTAACATTATTCCTGAGATCATCGTAGACCAGCATTTTCACAACCGCAATCGCATGGCTCGCTTGCTGTCGGCTGTGGCTTGCCATCCCGATCGCCTTGCTATTGGTATTGACGAAGACACCTGCGCCTTGTTTGAGGGAGACGATACTATGAAAATTCTCGGTAAAGGCACTGTGACTATTGTTGATTCTCGGGAAAATTTTTATACCAATGAGTCTGTGGTAGGAGCGACAGAACCCTTAAGTCTGTTCAATATGCGCTTGCACGTTCTGTGTCACGGAGATTGCTACAATATGCCCCTAGGCAAACCAATGCCATCGGCAGCCTGTTCCGAGTCTGGCTGGCCACCCGAATGCCGCACAGCCAACTAACGCAGAAAATCTCTTGTCATTGATTCGGCAGACACTAGGCGGCATTCCGGCCGAATCATGGATACAACAATATAATAGATTCCGAAGCAGCCACGGGCTGACGCCAGAAGGCAGAATCACATAAAATTCTACCTTCGGGCTTCTAGTTTTTGCGTGCCATTGACCTGTACTTGTTTCTAGCCTCGCGCTGGGGCATGAATTTTCAAGGGAGTAGCCCATAACTGGAAATTCACTCCCAAACTGTTCGCAGCGAACAGTCGATCGAGCAATCTAGATCGAAATTGAATAAATGCTCCAATTATCTATAAGAGTTCGCGCCCCATACCCCTCTAACTACCATGAAAATACTTAAAATCCAGACCTTACGCGGCCCCAACTACTGGAGCATCAGACGCCAGAAACTCGTCCTGATGCGTTTGGATTTAGAGGAGTGGGCAGATAAAACCACATCTGAAATTCCTGGCTTCTATGAAGGGTTGATCGCCGCACTTCCGAGTTTGAACGACCATCACTGTTCTCCAGGCCATCAGGGAGGATTCCTGCAACGGGTCAGAGAAGGGACAATGATGGGACACGTAATTGAACACGTCGCCCTAGAACTTCAGGAAATGGCAGGAATGCCGGTCGGGTTCGGTCGCACCCGCGAGACTGCGACCCCAGGCATTTACCAAGTAGTAATAGAGTATCAAAACGAACAAGCCGGTCGCTATGCAGCCCGGGCGGGCGTGCGGATGTGTCAAAGCATTGCCGAGACAGGCACTTATCCAGCAGCAGAATTAGTCCAAGATTTGAGAGACCTGAGAGAGTTTGCTGCGTCGGCGGCCCTGGGGCCGAGCACGGAAACACTGATTAAGGAAGCAGAAGCGCGTGGCATTCCTTGGATACCTTTGAGTGCCCGGTTTATGATCCAACTCGGCTACGGGGTTCACCAAAAACGGATTCAGGCAACTCTGAGCAACCGCACGGGAGTTTTGGGAGTAGAACTTGCCTGTGACAAGGAAGGTACCAAAAATATCCTAGCCAGCGCCGGCGTACCGGTTCCCAGAGGGACGGTGATTAATTATTTGGATGAACTGCAAGGGGCGATCGAAGATGTCGGCGGTTACCCGATCGTCCTCAAACCCCTAGACGGCAACCACGGCCGTGGCATTACGATCGACATCAATTCCTGGGAAGCAGCAGAAGAAGCCTATGACTTAGCCAGCGCCGCATCAAAAACAAAAAGCGTGATAGTCGAGCGCTATTACGTCGGCCGTGACCACAGAGTATTGGTAGTCAACGGGCAAGTCATAGCAGTCGCAGAACGAGTCCCGGCTAACGTCGTGGGCAACGGCAAGTCTACAGTAGAACAGCTTATTGAAGAAGTAAACCGCGACCCGCAGCGAGGAGACGGACACGACAACGTGCTCACCCGGATCACGATTGACAAATTGTCCCTGGATTTGCTGCAAAAACAAGGATACGCGATGGACTCCGTAGTGCCCGCCGGCGAAAGAGTATTTTTGCGCGCGACAGCAAACTTGAGTACCGGTGGCATTGCAGTCGATCGCACCGACGAAATCCACCCAGAAAACGTCTGGCTGTTTTCCAGAGTCGCCAAAATTATCGGTTTAGACATTGCCGGCATTGACGTAGTAACTCCCGACATCTCCCAACCCCTGCGCGATGTCAACGGCGTCATCGTCGAAGTCAACGCAGCACCGGGTTTCAGAATGCACGTCGCCCCTAGTCAAGGTTTACCCCGCAACGTCGCCGGTGC
This sequence comes from Microcoleus sp. LAD1_D3, assembly GCF_036702135.1. NCBI lineage: Bacteria > Bacillati > Cyanobacteriota > Cyanophyceae > Oscillatoriales > Microcoleaceae > Microcoleus > Microcoleus sp. LAD1_D3. The sequence continues at coordinate 9,002 of NZ_JAUBSB010000086.1, forward strand.
CGTCTTCGATATGCTTTTCCCCTCGCCTCAACCCAGCCGGGTGCCGATTTTAGCGGTAACGGGAACCAACGGCAAAACGACAACCACTCGCCTGCTTGCCCACATTGTCAAGCAGACCGGTCAGATTACCGGCTACACAACTACCGACGGTACTTACATCGGCGATTATTTGGTAGAAAGCGGAGACAATACCGGGCCCCAAAGCGCTCAATTGATTTTGTCTGACCCCACGGTGGAAGTAGCGGTGCTGGAAACGGCTAGAGGCGGAATTTTGCGATCGGGCCTGGGCTTCGATCAGTGCGATGTCGGCGTCGTCTTGAACGTCGCGGCAGATCACTTGGGAATTGGCGACATCGACACCGTGGAACAACTGGCCAAACTCAAGAGCGTCCTCGTCGAGTCGGTAATGCCCAAAGGCTATGCAGTGTTAAATGCAGATGACCCGCTGGTAGCACAAATGGCGCAGCGTGTCAAGGCTCAAATTGCATATTTTTCCATGAACCCGGACAACGAACTGGTTGCCAAACATACCGCTGCAGGCGGGCTGGCAGCGATTTACGAAAATGGGTATTTGTCGATATTGAAAGGCGATTGGACGCTGAGAATTGAGCAGGCTGTGAACGTGCCGCTGACGATGGGCGGGCGCGCGCCGTTTATGATTGCTAATGCTTTAGCAGCTTGTTTGGCTGCTTTTGCCCAAGGAGTGAAAATAGAAGATATTCGATCGGCTTTGTCAAGCTTCCAAGCATCGGTGGGTCAAACTCCTGGAAGGATGAACCTGTTTAATTTGGGCACCTATCACGCTTTACTCGACTACGCCCACAACCCCCACAGCTACAAAGCTTTGGGCAGTTTCGTGCTGAATTGGCCGGGATTGCGGATCGGGGTAGTTGGCGCCCCCGGAGACCGACGAGATGAAGATTTTGTCACGCTGGGCAAACTTTCGGCCGAGATGTTCGATCGAATTATTGTCAAAGAAGATATTGACAGGCGCGGGCGAGAACCCGGTGTTGTGGCGAAGTTAATTTGCCAGGGAATTGCCGAGGCGATTTCTGCAGGAACCGCAAACAAATCTCAAGTTGAATACGAGTTGATTCTCGACGAAACAACGGCCGTTAACAAGGCTTTAGATGAGGCGCCGGCAGGCAGTTTGGTAGTGATTTTACCTGAAGGTGTCAACAAAGCTTTGAGTTTAATCGAAGCCCGGAAACCGATTAAGGAATCTGCGGTAAGTCAAAGCTTTGTCGATAGATCTAAAGAGGAAAGTTTGAAGCCGACTGTTGTGAATCAAGGCTAAATTCTGAATTTTAATTGAATTGGTAGGTTGGGTTTACTTGTGTTAAACCCAACCTATTTTTTTAAAATTAATACTATCTTTTTTGATTTTTTTGTGCATTGAACAAATAGTATACAGATCCCTCTACTGACCAAATGGCTCATGACCTTGAATGATTGTCATGCACTAGCAAGCTGTTTTTAGCTCCGAAAAAGGATACAATATTTTTGAGATTGGTGGCGATCGCTCTCATGCCCGCTCTCTTGGTCAGCAATTCAAACCGATAGAAGTATAGAATCAGGAAAAAGCAAGCAGCAGGATTGAAGCATGAATGAGGCCGATCGGGCGCGAGTCGAAACATTCATCAAGCGCTGGGCGGGTTCTAGCGGTAACGAACGGGCAAACTACCAGTTGTTTTTTGCGGAAATGTGCGATGCGCTGGGAGTCGATCGCCCTTTTGATAAAGGCAGAATTCCCAACGATCCCTACTGCTTTGATAAAGATGTCAAAATTTTTCACCCCAGCGGCAAGGTGACTCCGGGGTTTATTGATGTTTACAAAGCCGAGCATTTTTTAATCGAGGCAAAACAGGGCGGAACAACGAGCAAAAAGGGAACGGCAAAGCGGGGGACAAATACCTATTTGCGAGAGATGGAAAAAGCGTTTGTGCAGGCGATCGCCTATACGCGCAGTCTCAGCAGCAAACCGCCCTTTTTGTTAACTTGCGATATTGGCGATCATTTTGAATTGTGGATGGGTTTTAGCGGCGATTATGGCGGCTATGGGGCGCGGCGAGAAATCGGGCTAATCGAGTTGCAGAAAGCCGATGTTTTCGATTTGTTTGTCGATATTTTTAGCAATCCGCAGCAGCGCAACCCAGAGAAAATTGCGGCGCGGGTGACGCGGGAAGTAGCGGCGGATTTGGCAGAGTTGGCGAAGCGGATGGAGGCGAATGTCGATCCGCAGCAAGTCGCCCAGTTTTTGATGCGCTGTATTTTCACCATGTTTGCTGAGGATGTGGGGTTGTTGAAGGAACATCTGTTTACGCAGGCGCTGGAAACGCGATGGATTCACAACCCGAAGACTTTTAAGCCGGAGGTAGAGGCGCTGTGGGAGGCGATGAATGAGGGGACGAGTTTTGGCTTTCATGGCAAACTGTTGCGGTTTAATGGGGGATTGTTTGCGGAGTCGCAGGCGTTTGCGTTGACAAAGGCGCAGTTGGAAGTTTTGTTGCAGGCGGCGAAGCGGGATTGGTGCAATGTTGAACCGGCGATTTTTGGGACGTTGTTGGAAAGGGCGCTGGATTCTAGGGAACGGAGTAAGTTGGGGGCTCATTATACGCCGCGATCGTATGTGGAACGGTTGGTAAAGCCCGTGGTGATGGAACCTTTGGGCGATCGCTGGATTGCGGTACAAGCGGAGGTTAAACAGTTGCTTAACGCGGGGGAATCGGAACCGACTGCAAATCAAAGGAAAAAGGCGAGCTCAGTTTTAGAAGCATTTCTGACGGATTTACAACAGGTGAAGATTCTCGATCCGGCGTGCGGATCGGGGAATTTCCTTTATGTGACGTTGGATTTGTTGAAGGGCTTGGAGTCAGAGGTGTTGCGTCGCTTGGAGGATGTCACCGGATCGGCGCAGTTGCGGTTAGATATTGCTCAAGTTAATCCGAGTCAGTTTTTGGGAATTGAGATCAATCCTAGGGCGGCGGCGATCGCGGATTTGGTGATTTGGATTGGGTATTTGCAGTGGCATTTTCGGCGGTTTGGCGATATTCCGCCGATCGAACCGGTGCTGCGGGAGTACAACAATATTGAATGCCGGGATGCGGTGTTGGCCTATGACGGAATAGAACCGGATGTGGATGCGGCGGGGAAGGTGAGAACTCGCTGGGGTGGACGGATGATGAAAAGTCCGGTGACGGGGGAGGATATTCCCGATCCGACAAACCAAGTAACAATTTATCGGTATTTGAATCCAAGGGTGGCCGTGTGGCCAGAAGCCAGTTATATTACTGGCAATCCACCGTTTGTAGGCAATAAACGAATGAAGACTATTCTCGGTGATGGTTACGTTCAAGCACTGCGTCGAGTATGGAAAGAAGTTCCAGATTCTGCAGATTTTGTAATGTACTGGTGGGAAAAAGCTGCTCAATTAGTCAAGCAAGGCAATTTAGAAAATTTTGGATTAATCACAACCAATAGTATAACCCAGAGCTTTAATAAGAAAGTTCTTGAGTCTCATATAGAAGTAGATGGACAAGGTTCTCTTTTATTTGCTATAGCTGATCATCCATGGGTAGATTCAGAAGACGGTGCTCAAGTCAGAGTTGCAATGACTGTGTTTACAAATAAGAAGTTTCTTGGTCGTTTATTAACATTAACTCAAGAACTTACAGAACATGAGGGAGAACAATGTCTTGAACTAAAAGAAAAAGTCGGCAAGATCAACCCGGATCTCTCAATAGGTGTAGATCTTGGTCAACTTAAAAGTCTTTTATCGAATACAGGTCTTGCCTGCCCGGGTGTACAGTTATCAGGTCAAGGATTTGTTCTTTCTTCTGAGGAGCGAAACCTATTCTCTGAGAAAGCACAATCTAAACTTATCAAAAAATATATAACTGGTAGAGACTTAACCCAAATTTTAAGAAAAAAATTTGTCATTGATACGTTTGGACGATCAGAGTCAGAACTCAGTATTGAAGTCCCAGATATTTACCAATGGCTTCTTAATAAGGTTAAGCCAGAACGAGATCAAAGTTCACAAGCTGAATATGCGAAGAATTGGTGGTTGCATTCTAAGCCGAGACCTGTATTTCGGAAGACTTTTCAAGGATTGACACGCTTTGTTGTCACTTCTAGAACAGCAAGACATCGAGTATTTCAGTTTTTGTCAACAGATTATCTTCCAGAAACAAAAGTATTAATTTTTTCATTAAATGATGGATTTCAAATTGGCGTTTTATCTAGTCAGTTACATATTATTTTTGCCAATGCGAATGGGGGATGGCTTGGTGTAGGAAATGATTCTACTTATAATCATACTAATTGTTTTAATCCATTCCCCTTCCCCGACGCCACGGAAACCCAAAAACAAACCATCCGAGAACTCGGAGAACGCCTCGACAGCCACCGCAAACGAGTCCAAGCCACTCACCCCGAAGTCACCATCACCGGGATGTACAACCTCCTCGAAAGACTCCGCCAAGGCGAACCCCTCGACGACAAAGACAAAGCCTTCAACCAAAAAGCCTTAGTCTCCACCCTCAAACAAATCCACGACGAACTCGATGCCGCCGTATTTGCCGCCTATGGTTGGGAACCCACCCTCACCGACGACCAAATCCTCGAAAACCTCGTCACCCTCAACGCCCAACGCGCCGAGGAAGAACGCAACGGACTGATTCGCTGGCTGCGCCCCGACTACCAAGCCCCCGGCGAAACCTACGTGCAACCATCCCTTGCAGGTATCACCACCGAAACCGAAACCCCCATCGCCCCCACGGAACAACAACCTTTCCCCAAAACCCTCAAAGAGCAACTTTGGGCCATCCGCGACTTATTCCGCACCCAAAGCGGCGAATGGACAGCCGCCCAAGTCACCGCCCATTTCAAAGCAGCCAGCCGCAAACAAAAAGTCATTCTCGACTGTCTAGAAAGCCTGGAAGATTTGGGGATTTTGCTCAGTCATAATGAAGGTGGCGTGCAATATTGGTATCTCCCAACCTGATGGAATTGCAAAAACTTGTAGCTTACGCTAGGGGGTTTGAAGGCGATCGCCCTTACAATTGTTATAGTATTTGATTCTCAACAAACCCGATGACCATCAAACCGATTCGGTGGGTTGGCGCTACCCGTGAAGAAATCCAATCTCTTCCTGACGATGCCCGAAAAGAAGCTGGTTTTGCACTTTGGACACTTCAGCAGGGCATACAACCATCAAACTTTAAACCCATGTCGATCGTAGGCAAAGGCGTTGAAGAAATTCGGATTCGGACAGAAGATGCCTATCGGGTATTTTATATTGCTAGATTTGAAGAAGCTATTTACGTTCTTCATGCTTTCCAAAAGAAAACTCAGAAGACAGCCAAGAAAAATATCGAAATTGGACAGAAACGCTACCAACAGTTGTTACAAAATCGTTTAAATTCAAGAGAACCAGAACCATGAGTGAAAATACTATTACCCAAGCAACCGATAATATCTTTCTCGATCTGGGATTTTCAGCAGAAGAAGCTGATAACTTACTAATCAGATCGCAACTCATGCTCGCCCTGCTTCATCAGATTAAACATCACCGTTGGACGATCGACCAAACTGCTCAACATCTCAAACAGTCAAACGACCAAATCAAAGCTCTAACTCAAGGTAAAATTGGGGAATTCTCGGTTGATACTCTGATCGCAATGCTAAACCAAGTAGGCATGACTGTCAAAATCGAAATTTGCCCCAAGGTAGCTTAGAGCGAGATTAGAGAGATCGGTAAGTTTTGCTTTGCGCTTGTTATCATGAGCTTATCCAGCAAGAGGTTATCTAATGCTAGAAACCACCATCCTAGAAACCCTGGTCAAGTTGCCAGATTCCCTGAAACAGGAAGTTTTGCACTATGTAGAATTCTTGGCTGCAAAATATGCAAATAATGAGGTTGCCGTAAATTTTCCTCAAAAGAAACGTCAAGCCGGGATGATGAAAGGCACGTTTGTCTTACCGCTGGCTGATGATTTTGATGCACCATTAGAGGATTTGCAGGAGTATATGGAATGAGTGCATTGCTCCTCGATACTCACACTTTTATTTGGTTTTCAGAAAATGCTCCTAACCTATCAGTTACCTTGAAGGAGCAGATTGAATCCGCCGATAGAGTCTATTTGAGTATTGCCAGTCTTTGGGAAATTGCCATCAAAATCAGCATTGGTAAATTGACACTGCAAGCAGACTATGCAGACATCGAAGCTCAGTTACCTGCTGCTGGCATCTTATTACTGCCAATTTCCTTTGGAGATACTGTACAGGTTCGCAATCTACCATTCCACCATCGCGATCCATTCGATCACATTTTAATTGCCCAATCCATTAATCATGCTTTAGTTTTAGTCAGCCGTGATGAAGTGTTTGATGCTTATGCTGTTCAAAGACTATGGTTATAAACTAGATTATTATTGCCAATGGCATTGACCCGATCGAGCGTAAAAGAGTAAAATAAATTCTAGAGTTAGGCTCAAAAATTTTCCATGCCTCCCGAAGAAATCCTCCTACAATACTGGCGCGAACTTGCCCCCGCCGATCGCGCAAAAGTCCTTCAGTTTACCCAAGCTCTAGCGCTCAAATCTTCACCTGAATTTACCCCCAAAACACAACTCGGTCAAACCTTGTGGAAACTTCGCCAACGGGCGATCGCCAACGGTATGAAACTGCTCAATGAAGTTGAGTTAGAGCAAGAAATTGCCGATCGTCGAGGTGGCTACGGTGTCTGGTAAACTAACTTATCTGGATCTCTATTCCATTTGCAAATACTCCAACACCAGCAACCGCAAATAGTCTAGCATTCGGATATAAGATCGCATTTGAAGATAGCCCGATCGCGTCTCATCATAAAACTGAGTGATCGCAAAACGATCGAACACCCGAAGCTGATGTAAGTCTGCGATCGCTTGCTCGCGATTCTCAACCCCGGCGCTACTCTCAATCTGACTAGCATAACCACGAATACTGACTGTCACTAACTCAAGCTCCTCCAAAAACGAAAACTCTTCCTGGGAACCAAGATAGTTTTGAGCCATCTCTTTGCGCTCTAATTTAGTGTTTTGATAGTCAACAGTTAACTGTGCCAAAAGCTGGACAATAATATCTTGCTGAATCGCTAACTTGTTCTGAACTTGTGTCATATTTCTATTCCTCATTGATGCCATAAGTCACGATTTTCTCAACACCATACTGGTCAGGTCGCACAATTAAAAACTCATTGCCCTTTCGGTAAACAGCGGCTCCATCCTGCCGATATCCCGTGCGAGGAACTCTTACAGCACCTCTGGTGTTGAAGTTGTGTGCTTTACGCAGATATTTGAGTGGATCAAATCCTTTTCTTTGTGAATGGTCTAAGACACTTTGGGCCACTGTTCGATAAGTTCCTCTATCCCATTCAGACAGATATTGCTGTAGTTCGATAACTTCAGTGTTGGAATAGTCTTCAAACAGTCGATCTAAATAAGGATCTACAGATGATTCGTCTGGCATTATCACTCTCATTCCAGAGGATATTATTGATTATAGCTTTCCAGGAAAGAGAGCGATCGCATTTTACCCCTTAACTACCGCCCACTGAGTGACCGGTGCAAGCGGCTTCCAACCCTGAAAAGAACCGATCGCCCCTACTCGCTGAATGCCAATTCTAATGAGTTCCCCACCATAACGATCGTGCCATTGCAAAACTTTAAACTCGCTCTCAACTGTCACCGTATTAACAACTAATCGGCCGCCTTCACCTAAAGCATTCCAACAAATTTCCAGCACAGATTCTGCGGTGACACCGCCGCCGATGAAAATAGCATTCGGTTGAGGCAAATTTGTCAGGGCTTCCGGCGCTTCTCCCGCAACGATTTGGAGTTCGGGAACGCCAAAAGTCGAGGCATTTTCAGCGATGTATTGCAATCGAGTCGGATGGCGTTCGATCGCGATCGCCCTGCACCGAGGATGACTCCGCATCCATTCGATCGCGATCGAGCCACAGCCCGCACCCACATCCCAAAGCAACTCACCCGGAATCGGTGCTAACGCTGACAGAGTAACGGCTCTAACCTCCCGCTTGGTAAGTTGTCCGTCGTGGCGATATGCAGCATCCGGCAAACCCGCAGTTCGGGGGAGGATAAGAGTTTGTCGATCGGCTGCAACTGCGATCGCGATCGTGTTCAAATCCGCCAAATCCGCTGCATTCCAGGCTGCTGCTACCCCCTCGATCCGCCGTTCCGAGTTCCCTCCCATCAGCTCGAACACGGTCATCAAACTGCTGCCAAACCCCCGCTGTGTCAACAATTGTGCCACCTTTCCCGGCGTGTATCTGTCAGCGCTCAACACCAGCAAGCGCGCGCCGGGAGACAAAGCAAGGGCGATCGATGCGATCGGGCGATTTGTCAAACTGAAGGTCTCAACATCCGCCAAAGCCCAGCCCAGACGGGAGCAAGCAAGACTAAAAGCCGATGCAGCGGGAATTACAGTCATTTCGGAAATGGGAATTTTGCGCGACAGTGTTACCCCAATTCCGTGACACATCGGATCGCCGCTGGCTAGCACGCAGACAGACTGTCCCCGGCGGCGGATGATTTCATCGACTGTTGCTTGTAGCGGTGAAGCCCAAACCAATTTTTCGCGGGTGTCGTCGGTTGGTAGCATTGCTAGGTGACGGGCACCGCCGACAACGACTTGAGATCGATCGAGTAGTTGTCGGGCGATCGGGCCGAGCCCCGAAAGTCCATCTTCGCCAATCCCCACCACCGAAAGCCATTTGTGCATTGCGCCCTTACTGCTAATCTTGTTTCCGGCTGCATCGGAATACTCAAACTCAGTAGTCATCACTCATTAGTTATTAGTTATTAGTTATTAGTTGTTAATCACATTATTTCCGCTAGAACAACCCGAATAAAATTGATTTATAGTGAGGAATTCATTCCTCATAAAACTCGCTGGGACTGAATTATTGACTACAAAATTTATAACTGACATCTTGCACAATTCTCAATAATAGGCATCTTGCCTGTTCCACAAAGAGTATATCTCTTCTTGTGGGGAGTAGGGTTGGGCATCCTGCCCGCCCGTGAAACGCTTATTAATAATGGTACAAGATGTCAGTTATAACGGTTATTTTACCGGACGAGATATCCTAATAAAGTCTCTAAAAATTTTTCCCCAAACAAAAAGCGCCCCTATTACTAGGAGCGCTTTTTGTTTATCTCAGACTAAAACTTAGCCATTGATAGAAGGAGCAACCAAAGCTACAGGAGTTGTCTCACCAGCAGCCAAATCAAGCGGGAAGTTGTGAGCATTGCGCTCGTGCATCACTTCCATACCCAAGTT
>NZ_JAUBSB010000087.1:0-17816 GCF_036702135.1 Microcoleus sp. LAD1_D3
TTGCACACGCGGAGCGTTCAAACCATTCAAAGTCTTTCTCTGTCGAGGTTTTAGGCTTTTTCGGCAAGCCCTAATTACCAATTATGTAAGACCTCGGAGGGAATTATGACTACTAGCGTTAACCGCGTTGTTCTACCTCCTGCTTTTCCAGACCACACTCAATTACCAGACTCCGACGGTACTTTTGTAAAAAATTTTCAGGAGCATCCGCAAAGTTTAATTTTAACTGATTCGATCGGCCCGATTTTGCAGGAGCGGCATCCAGACGGACAATATGCCATCGGTCAAGACTGCGGCATTTACTGGCGAGAAACTGAACCGGCGGAACAAGGTGCAGAAGCTCCTGATTGGTTTTACGTTCCGAATGTACCTCCTAACATTGACGGTCAAATTCGGCGTTCCTACGTGCTGTGGCGGGAACACATAGCACCCTTAATTGCTTTGGAATTTGCCAGCGGGAACGGGGATGAAGAGCGCGATCGTACTCCTTTATCTCGCACCGATGAAGGGGTAGTCACTAAACCTGGAAAGTTTTGGGTTTACGAACGGGTGATGCGAATTCCCTATTACGGCATCTACCAAGTTAATAATGGCAGATTAGAAGTTTATCGGTTGATTGACGGGTATTATCAACTGTTAGAACTCAATCAGCGCGGTCATTTTCCCATTGCACCTTTAGGCGTAGAATTGGGACTTTGGCAAGGCAGTTATCAAAATCAAACCATGCTTTGGCTGCGCTGGTGGGACGAGGAAGGTAATTTGCTGTTGATTGGCGATGAAAGAGCCGAATTGGAGAGATTGCGAGGGGAACAACAGCGGGAAAGGGCCGAGAGTGCAGAACAGGCACGACAAGCTGAATTTCACACAAGAAGGGATGCAATTCCCCGGTTATTGGGAATGGGTTTGAGTGTCGAACAAGTGGCGGAGGCGTTAAGTTTATCCGTGGAGGAAGTGACGGAGAATGCTGGAGAGTGAGATAGTGAGAGAGAATTGGGGAAAAGGGCGATCGGTCTTAATAGACTTCATCATGAGAACCCATTTTGAGCAATAAAATCGCTTCCTCCTCATCTTCTGGATCGGTCACAAACTCAAATAAAATCCGATAATCATAATCTATTGAACACGACCAGATACCCGATAAATCTCCTGTCAGTTTGTGAGTTCGCAAGCTGGGGTTAAAGCAGTCTTCAGACAAAAGTTCAAGCGTAGCTTCAATTAAAAGGCGAAGCTGAGGATTTTTACGAACTAACTTTTTGAAAGTACGAATAGATTTGGGAGTCCAACCAATTTTCATCAATCATCCAACTCCGCCATAAAATCGGCTACCGACCCAAATTTAACATTGCCCTCAGCATACTCTTGACGAACTTCTGCCACTTCCTTGAGTAATTCATTTCGTCGCTGTTGTCGCAGACGATTCTGAAGAATATCTAGAAGCATGGCTTGATCTTCTAATGATAAAACTTCTACAGCTTCAAGAGCTTGCTGGAATTGAGATGTCTGTGTCGTTTTACTCATATATTATTTTGAACAGTTTAGAAAATCGCTGATCGGTGCGGTATAACTCTAAAAGATTCGGCATTATGCCCCATAAAAGCAGTATAACACTGCCTTATTTACAGTTATATCCCAGAGTTGAATAAACGGCAAACTCAGTAGATTGTGTTTACTTGAATTATCAATTTTTGGATGGTGGGGGCGGGTTTTATAATTGGTTCGTGGGTGTTAAATATTTTGGTGAACCCGCCCCTACAGAAGTTACGCTCGATCAATATATTTCAAGAATCACAAACCCCGATTTATTTTTCCCTGTGCCTCAGTCATTTTTAAGATGATTTTCAAATTAATTATAACTCATTTTAGGCGGCATCTCCGTCAATAAAACGCTAGTTTGCCAGGGATTAAAATCCCTGGCTTTTTTCGATATATTAATACTTCCTCTCCTGTGGCTCAAACATCGTAATCGCCACCGGCATATAAGCCAAATCAATCCCTGCAGGCGAATAATACGCCATTGTATGCTTCAAGAAATTCCCATCATCGCGCTCAGTAAAATCTTCCCGCGAATGAGCTCCCCGACTTTCCTGCCGGTTCAAAGCAGAAGTTAAAATCATTTTCCCGACAATTATCAAACTCCGCAACTCCAAAGCTTCCACAATTTCCGTATTCCACAACTTGCCTTTATCGTCTAAGTAAACCTCCTCATATTGTCGCTCTAAATCATCCAATTTCTTTAAACCTTCCTGCATCAATTCGGCGCTACGAAATACGCCACAATACTCAGTCATAGTATCTTGATACTGCTGCCGGATTTGATTGATGCGGTATTTTCCCGGACGTTCTAAAAGTGCCTGAATTTGCTCTTTTGCTTCCGCAATATAACGCTGTTCGTCTATGGCAGGCAACTTGCGATTTTGTACGAATCGTGCTATGGTTGCGCCAGTAACTTTGCCATAAACTACGCATTCTAACAGCGAATTGCTGCCCAAACGGTTGGCACCGTGAACTGACACGCAAGCTGCTTCGCCGGCTGCAAAGAAACCGTCTACCAAACTGTCAGGACTGCTGCGAACTTGCCCGCTAACATTAGTAGGAATTCCCCCCATTGAATAGTGAACGGTAGGACGCACGGGCATGGGCTGATTTACGGCATCAATTCCTAACAAACGGTGGGCTTCTTCCCAAGCAAAAGGAATTTTGCTCATAATTTTTTCGCGTCCCATGTGCCGTAAATCGAGGTAGATAAAGGGGCCGCCGGCACTACCATCAACATTAATTCCTCGGCCGGCGCGAATTTCTATGGAAATTGACCGCGATGTGATATCTCTGGGCGCTAATTCCATTCGCGACGGCGCATAATTCGCCATAAATCGATCGCCCTCTGAATTAATCAAATAAGCGCCTTCGCCCCGCACAGCCTCGGAAATCAACACTCCCACGGGATACAAACCCGTCGGGTGAAACTGTACGAATTCCATATCTTCCAGCGGCAATCCAGCTAAAGCCGTCATCGCCAAACCGTCTCCGGTGGAGGCGTAATCGTTCGAGGTGGTGTTGTAAACTCGGCCGTAACCGCCCGTGGCAAACATCACCGCCTTAGCACGGACAACCTCAATTTGACCGTCTAGAAGGCGGTACATAACTACCCCCTTGGCTTGGCCTTCTTCCAAAATCAGGCGCGTGACATACCACTCCTGATAGATGTGAACTCCGCAGCGGCGCAGATTGTTGACTAATTCGTGGAGGATGGCGTGACCGGTTTTGTCGGCGGCGTAGCAGGTGCGGCGGTGGGAATGTCCGCCGAAAGCGCGCTGGGCAATTCTGCCGTCTGGGAGGCGGGAGAAGAGGACTCCCATGTGTTCTAAATCTATGACTACACCGGGTGCTTCGCGGGTGAGGATTTCTACCGCGTCTTGGTCGGCTAAATAGTCTGAACCTTTTACTGTGTCGAAGGCGTGGGCTTTCCAACTGTCTTCTGGATCGACATTTTGGAGGCTGGAGGCCATGCCACCTTGGGCTGCGACGGAGTGCGATCGAATCGGGTGAGTTTTGGCGACGACAGCTACCTTTAAACTGGGGTCAGTCCGAGCAATTTCTACTGCGGCGCGGCAACCTGCTAAACCGCCGCCTACAATGATTACGTCGTGTTCTAGCATTTTTTTTAATTATTTTGAGTGTTGTGCTCAACTTATGGTGACGCAAAAAAAAACTTCCTACCAAAAGAGCGGGAAGTTTTTTAACTTTTGATTTTCCATTCAAATCAAAAGTTAAAATCTCAAATTGGACTAGCCGGCGCTTTCGACAGACTGCTGAGTAGACTGATTTCCCGTTGCAGAAGGTTGAGTTTCCGTGCCGGGCTCTACGGCAAGCACTTCAATGTTATTTAGCAGAGTTGTAACGAAAGCAAACAGCAAGAAGGGCAGAGACAGCACTAAAATCAAGCCGACGGTAGCCAAGGCGTAGATTTGGCGGGCGCTACTCCACAAGGCGAGTGCCGACGCTAGACTTAGGAAGATGACTATCAGCCAAACAATGATTTGACCGTAAATGTCGCCAAAGGTGAGGGTACATTTAAGGCGATAGTTTTGGATGTTATTCATTTGATGCCTCGCGAGATTGCTATTACGACTTGTCCAAAAATACTTTGACAGTGCGTTAATGCCCACTGTAAATTTCTAAGTTTAGCTGTCGCAACTTGGTTTTGGGGTTGTTGTAAACATTCTTTAATAAGTTGCCACAACACTTGATAAATTTTTGCTTCTGAGGGGGGATTTCTGCCGACACAGTTGACGATCGCACTCGCCCGGCCTAGAAACCGGGTTTTTTACTGTTTTGGCGGGCCCACTTGAAGTAAACGCGCCAAAAAACCAAGGTGATGACTGCCTATGCGTCCAGGATTACGAAACAAACGCATAAGGGGAAAGTCTACTTTTTGAGGGAGCCCCGACTTGGTAAAGAAATGTTAAGCTACATGGGAATAGAATCAACCTTTATAGCGTCCCACCTGTCTTTGGCCCATGTTTTCAGAGAGCAAATTGCTGATTTCGCGCTGTTTCCTGGCTGGTTTGGGAACGCAGATGTTTCTGTACCGCGAAGACCGGATTCCCCAGGAGAGTCCGGTGCTGGTGGTGAGCAATCACCGCAGTTTCTTAGATCCTGTGCTGCTGACGGCGGCTTTGGGTCGATCGATCCGCTTTGCTTGTCATCATTACATGGGTCAAGTTCCGGTGATGAGGGAAGTGGTCACGACTTTCGGCGCTTTCCCCTTGGAAGGACCCGAGCACCGACAGCAGCATTTTTTCTCTCAAGCGACAGCGCTCCTGCAAGGCGGGGCGATGGTGGGGGTGTTTCCAGAGGGTGCAGAACCGATGGTGAAGTTAACTGGGCCCAATACTGTGGGGAAGTTTCAGCGGGGATTTGCTCATTTGGCTTTGCGGGCGCCGGTGCGGGATTTGGCGGTTTTGCCGGTGGCGATTAGTTCTTTTGAGGAAAAGTCGGTACGATCGGGTGTACCCCTCAAGTTGTTGAGTTTTTTTGATCCTTCGGAACCACTGTTCGATCAATCTGGGTGGCATCCTATGATAATTTATCAGCGAGTTAATGTTTTAATCGGCCGACCTTACTGGATTACTGTCGAGAGACAGCAGCAATATCGAGGCAAAAAAGCCAAAGCAGTTGTTGCTGAACTCACAGAGCACTGTCAGGGGGAAATTGCAGAATTACTCCAACGAGGGTGTTTGTAAGCTGGTTGACTGTTGAGTGTTGGCTGTAGGCTGGTGTCAGATTTCCAATTCTTTAATCTAAAATCTAAAATCGATTGACTTGAATCATGGCAAAAGCTAACAATAAGGTTCGTTTCCTAACCCCCAAACCCCCAAAACCAGATCGCCCTTTATTTGTATTTTTGCCCGGTATGGACGGGGGCGGTTTGCTGCTGCGCTCCCAAATTCCTAAATTAGCCAATCATTTCGACATTCGTTGCTTAACTTTACCTGCGGACGATAGGCCTAGTTGGGATGTACTGGTTGGGGAAACAATTGCCTTAATTGAAGCCGAAAAGCAAGCCGGAAAGCAGCAGCGACCGGTTTATCTGTGCGGCGAGTCATTTGGGGGCTGTTTAGCGATGAAAGTTGTGTTAAAAGCTCCTCAATTGTGCGATCGATTAATGTTAGTCAATCCCGCTTCTTCGTTTCGACAGCAGCCTTGGGTGCAGTGGGGCTCGTACCTGACTCAGTGGCTGCCGGCCAACCTTTATCCGCTGTCGGTAATCGGTTTATTGCCGATATTAGCATCATTAGGAAAGATTGGGCGCGACGATCGGCGAGCTTTGCTAGAAGCGATGCAAGCAGTACCGCAAAATACGTCTGTGTGGAGATTGGCGTTAGTGCGATCGTTTAATGTGGACGAAAATCAGTTGCGTGGCATCAAACAGCCGACGCTAGTAATTGCTAGCGGTGCCGATCGGCTGCTGCCTTCTTTAGCAGAAGCGAAGCTTTTAGTCAAGGTAATTCCCAAGGCTCAAATGGTGCTGCTGGCTAACAGCGGTCATGCTTGTTTGTTAGAAACCGATGTTGACCTTTTTGCGATTATGCAAGCTCGCAATTTTTTGACCAAATCCGAAGAAAATCTGTCATTAGTCAGCAGTCATTAGTTAATAGTCATTAGATATGACTTCTCACTATTGAGTCAGTCGGGGCAAAATTAGAGATTGGGCGATCGGTAAAGTTCCTATCCCAATTAACCCGCCCTCACACTCATTAGTAACTACCTAAATACCAGCCACTAATGACTAATAACTAATGACTAATAACTAATTAAGATTTAGCCATTTTTGAGCGTTAAGTCGCTGGACGACGCCAAAGACCATGAGGTCGAGTGTTACCTTGCGCTCATCTATCAAAAAAGGCTCTAAAGTGCTAGTTTTGGTATTATTTTCAGCGCAGGAAAACGCCCTTTGACTTTGAATATTTTCTTGAGGAAAATACAGGTTAAATTGGCGCTGACCTTCTTGAAATTTACCAATTACCTGCCAGCAATCGCCGGCGGAACTCATGCCCGCAATGGGGAGTTTTTGCTTTGCCAAACTCACCTCTAAATCCTTAACGCCCTGCTTAGTCAAAGCAGTTTGCAAAGCGGGCAAATAATCTTGTTGAATAAATTCCGCAAAGGGCTTGTCTTCAACAGCAGGTGCTTTTTCCTTTTTAGCTTTAGCTGGGGGCTTGTCGCCTTCGGCCTTGGCTGGGGGCTTTTTAGCAGCCGGCTCAGGCTTGTCAGTGCTGGGAAAGTCGGTTGTCTCGGCTGTGTCGGTACTCGGAGCGTGCTCGATCGAAGCACTGGGAGTTTCCGATTCTCCAGCGGTAGGATTTTGCGGTTCTTTCTTGGCTGCGGGTTTTTTAGCAGTCGGCTGAGGCTTGTCAGTGCTGGGAAAGTCGGTTGTCTCGGCTGTGTCGGTACTCGGGGCGTGCTCGATCGAAGCACTGGGAGTTTCCGATTCTCCAGCGGTAGGATTTTGCGGTTCTTCTGGCATTAACGGTTCCTTTTAAAAGTGATCGGTAAAAGGAGTTGTGAGTGCAGGTGCGGGCGATCGACTTTTTTGATCGCCGAAACTTTTTATCGAAAACCAACCTGAGAAAATTGCGATTCAAAAAAATTTGAACTCAACACACTCAGGGCGATCACCGGCAAAGATCACAACTCCTTTGGTTATTCTAAATCTCAGCGACAGCTCGTTCAATCAAACGGCGGGCGAGAGTTTGAACACCAGTGTGTTCGTAGTAGTTGGTAGTCATGTCGAGGAATGCGCCCACGTAGTCCACCTTGTCAGCAGAAATTTCTACAAAACTCTGCAAGTGGCCGAGTACGTTTTGAGGAGTCAAACCTCGATCGCTCACAAAAGAGCTCATCCAGCCAGAAACCGAGTTAAAGCTTTCGCCAATAAAGCCGAGTTGGCCGGCGGGAGAGCCCCCTGGAATCATGCCACCGATCGACTTAAAGGCCTGATTATCTTGCAAATCGTTTGGGGAGAGCTTTTGAATCCAAGACTGAGTTGCCATGATAAAGTCCGGGCCCAGGGGAATCAAACCGTCAAAACAAACCAAAGCAGCCATCCGCATCAGGGATTCGCCGCCGTAGTCGCCCAAGGAAGCAGCAAAATCGCCGATGCTGTCGCCGGGAAGGCCGTTAATTTGGCAAAAAGCCAGCAACTCAACGACTAACTTCAAAGAAAGGTCGATCGTTTGAGCTTTTTCCGGCTTGGGAGTGAGATTGCCCAGCAGGGACAAAAACGGCACATTTTGGGAGACTTTGTTAGCGAGGGCGGCAGTGCCCAAAGCCTTGTCGGTACTGTCAATAGTTTGGTAAAGCCAGAGAGCGCGTTGATAGCCCTGAGACTTATCGTTGAAGAGGTAGATGGCGCGCTCGCCAATTTGCTGAATCAGTTCTTCGTCTGTTTCGCCAGTAACGGTGCGAATGGTATTTTCAAAGCCAACTAAATTGTTCCACTCACCGGGAACCACAAAGTCAAGCGCTCGCAGGGCTTTGACAGTCATGTTGTCTTGAGGCAGTTGATCGACTAATTCAAAGACTGTTTTGCTCACAAAAAACTCCTTTTGCTGGAACTGGAATCAAAGGTATTACTTTTGGCAGATGCCAAGAACTTCACAGTCTCATTCGGGCAGACTTCGTGGTGATAGCGCCAGACTTGAGTCGGGCGCGGAGTTTGACAAAAGACGTTGCTACTTGAGGCGGGCGAGGCCGCCCAGGTTAAATTTTGACAGCCAAGCTTCCCTATCGCTCGCGGTAAAAGAGGGACTGCGTGATTGAACTTTCACCTGATAGCGATTTGCCACTAAAACAGCGGTACCATTAGCACCCTGATTAACGACGGGATAGCCACTGATTTGCTTGGTACTTTGCTTAAATTTTGCACCTGCGCTGGGGTTGCCGGCGATGTCGTTAATCGAGAGCACCGCGACATTTTTACCGTCTTTGTTCAACTTAGCTTCAGCAAAACCAGATTTTTCTTGAGCAAAAACGCGATCGAATCCGCCGCCAGAAGACGGGAAGTATTTATTTAACTTACCGCCTGCAACTGCCTTCTTGGGCAGGTTTTGATTACTAGCACTTGATTTATCAGCAGTTGTCTGCTTGGCTTTAGCAGGTTTTTGGGTGCTTTCCTCCTGGGCTTTGTCCCAGCGTGATGGGGCTTGGGTTTGACCGCAGGCGGTCACTAACAGCAGGACCGAGATCAGGAATGGAGCTAAGATGCGGCGTGCGGGGAAAAATTGCATCGCTGTCTCCTCATTAGTAGGTTTCCATAACAATTGTCGCTTAGAATTTGGCAATTTGTGTGCTCTGATGGATGATTTGTCTTCTTTGCAAAAAAATCCTCTGCCTGCAGGCAGAGGATTTTTTTGCAATTACGAGTTTTGAAGGAAGAAAACTGAAAGATTGCTCCACAGATAAATTCTGGGGATGGGGGTAAAGAAACTAAGTTTTCTGATAGCCAGCAATCTCAAAACAATTTTTGCTGATTTTCCCTAGATTTATCGAGAAATTTCAGAGCAATTGTTGATCAATCGTCTTACTTCGGCTTTCCAACTTAGGTCTTACTTTAGGGGTAAGGATCAGGCGTCGCTTTCAATGTAGATAAACAACAAACCCATTACCACAACGGGCATCACCCAGGTAATTAGGGGAATCATGATCCAAGGCAAGAAAGAAGCAGCGTAGGAACCTGTCATATCAAATTCTCCAAACTAAAGTTAGTGTGTTGCAACAGGGATATTTGGGAGTGAAGCCTAATTGTTGACTAAACCCCGGAAAATGGCATCGAGGCCATTAAAGTTTTCGAGTAAGAAGTAGGCAAGAAAGACGCCGCCCATGCCACCAATGAAGAAACCAGCGGTATACTGGCTCCACCCTTCAGAATTTCTGAGGGCATCGGGGGTCATGGGATTAGCGCTAGGGTAGCTGGTGTTGTCTTGTTTAAAAGAGACTAAACCGTAAAGAGACAGACCTATTGTGCCAAGCAGAACTAAGACGAGGGCTGTATATAAGCCGCCGAGATTAGCTGCTTCTGGATAATCCCGCAGCGGTCCGAAGACGATTTGGGGGCCGATGAGGAAATAACCGTGTGCCAAACCGATTTCTAGACCTCGAACTAGGGGCGAGAGTCCTTTGCGGTAGATGGGCAAGTTCCCAATGAATGCTTTGGTGAAATCAGAAGCACTGATGGGGGTGGCTAGATGACCCGTGAAGGGGTCGCCGTTAAAGGGTTTAATAAGCTCTGCATCTCTGGGATCTGCCATATTCTGTTTGTCCTCGCAGTTTAATAAAGTTGAGGCGTTCAAGTCATATTTTACGCAGGGACGTGTTTCCTATTTACATAATTAACGGCGAGCTTTAGAAAAGTTCACTATTCTTTAGTTTTTGGAAGAATTTTTCTTTTGCCTCTTATACCAGAAAGCGAGTCGATCGGGCGACACTCCGAGGAAATAAGCGATGATTACTATTTGATTGATGGCGGTGGTTTTGATGACCCCAAGCTGCTGCCAGCGGCGGGCGGATGTCAGCACTGGCTGGGGTACTATTTCGATGTGGCCTTGTTTTTTCAACCGGCGCACGAATTCAAAGTCTTCCATGAGGGGCAAGTCGGGAAAACCGCCGATTTTGTCAAAGGTAGCTGCGTTGAGGAAAATAGCTTGATCGCCGTAGGGCATTTGCAGAAAGTTCGATCGCCAGTTTACCCCTGTTTCTACCAACCGGAGGCTGAGACTGCGGGCGTCAATCTTGAGTTCAAAGGCTCCCGCTACCGTACAGGGGTTAGCTAGTACCCGACGCGCGCAAGAGTCGTACCTGCGAGGCAACAGAGTGTCTGCGTGGAGAAACAGCAACATCTCTCCAGTTGCTGCGGCGGCACCTGCATTCATTTGGGTGGCCCGGCCTGGGGCGGTGGAGATAACTCGGACGCCCAAAGATTTTGCTATATCTGTAGTACCGTCGGTGCTGCCACCGTCGGCGACAATTATTTCGACATTTTGGGCCTCAAGGGCGGTGGAGATGACTGAGGCAATTGTAGGTGCTTCGTTTAAGACTGGAATGATAATGGAAATTTTGATATTGGGATTTTTTGGCGACATACAGAATTAAGCAGCCCGTGAGAGAGAG
This sequence comes from Microcoleus sp. LAD1_D3, assembly GCF_036702135.1. Taxonomy (NCBI): domain Bacteria; kingdom Bacillati; phylum Cyanobacteriota; class Cyanophyceae; order Oscillatoriales; family Microcoleaceae; genus Microcoleus; species Microcoleus sp. LAD1_D3. The sequence continues at coordinate 10,669 of NZ_JAUBSB010000087.1, forward strand.
CGGATTTTGTACAAAGCTGATTTTGCCCCTTTTTGACCCCGGGCTCGCCCCTACATTTGGTCTTAAGGTGGGAGAGTTTGGTAAAAAACTCAGCTATTAGTTGCTCATGTTTTACACCGGGCCTGCGCCTACATTGGGCTTTCCTGTGGCAGGGCGGCTTTTGTACAAAGCTGATCTGTTAGTTGCTAATTTTGTTGGTATTTTTTGGCTGCTTCTCGCGCCTGGGACTATTGTCCCAAGCGCTGTCTAACTGCTACTGATATTCAGCATTTGGTTAGACAAATACAATTACTATATTATGACTTTGTGGTTTCACGATCAAGTAGTTTTATCTAATTAAATATGACGATTTATAATAATTAAAACAAATTAAATAGAGTTTAGTTATTTCAATATATTAATATCTAAACCGAGGAGATCTTCTGGTCTATCGATATCTGCAAGAGTGGGAAGATAAGCAATAGTGAGGTCTAGCTTTTGGGCGATCGCCCGCGTACAAGCCAATACTTGACTGCTTCCCCAGTGAATGCCATCGAACAATTCCGGTATCGATCGCCGCAGCCCGATCAGATAATAACCTCCGTCTTTTGCCGGACCCAAAACTAAATCGTGCTTGCTCAATTCCTCAAAAGCTTGTGCCATGATTTCTGCTTTCAAACCCGGACAATCAGTGCCGATAATTGCAGTTTTCTCAACCCCTGAATTAAAAGACTTTTGAAACGCTGCTGTCATTCTCGCGCCCAAATCACCGTCTATTTGATTTTCACAAAAAATATCACTTCCCAGCCACTCTTGCATCAGTTGTGGACTGCCACCGGCTCGATGAATTTCTACCGATAATCGGCGGGATTTTTGGAGAGAGAGAGCGCAGGCGATCGTCCGTTGGGCCATCAAGCGGTGAAGGTTGGCAGCGCCTGTTTTTCCCAGCACCGGAATTAGTCGAGTTTTGGTTGTTCCCGGTTCTGGATAGCGGGTGAAAACAATCAGTTTTTCGGACATCATTTATCGTGGTTCAGGAGTTTTAAAGGTAAGCACCGCAGAGGAAGAGAAGAGAAAGAGTGGACAACTGATTCACAGATTGCCGATCCATGTTGGTGGGTTAGGCAATGATTTAATTTAATCGCCGCGCCAAACCCACCACACAATAAATTTACTTAAAAATAGCCAGCGGTTAGCTCATTTCTAGCATTCGCTGGATCGGCTGCAAGGCTGCTAGTTGAATATCTAGGGGCATGGTAATTTCGGGGGTTTGATTTTTTAGGGAGAGATACAATTTTTCCAAGGTATTTAATCTCATGTGCGGGCATTCGTTGCAAGCACAGTTATTATTGGTTGAAGGAGCGGGAATAAAGCGTTTGTGCGGAGCTTGCTTTTGCATTTGGTGAATGATTCCCGGTTCAGTCGCAACAATAAAAGCTTGGCTGGAACTAGCTTGAGAGTATTTGAGCAAAGCGGTGGTGGAGCCGATGTAATTGGCGTGGCGCAGCACGGGAGGTTCGCATTCTGGGTGAGCAATTATTTCGGCTTCGGGATTTTCGATTTTGAGTTGAACTATCTTTTTTTCTGAGAAGTTTTCGTGAACGATGCAGGCTCCTTGCCAGATTTCCATCTTTCTACCAGTTTGTTCCATGACGTAGCGGCCGAGATTGCGATCGGGCCCAAAAATTATCGGCTGATTTTCTGGAATTTGGTTGACAATTTTAACCGCGTTAGAACTGGTGCAAATTATATCGCTCATTGCCTTAATTGCGGCGGTACAATTAATGTAGGAAATTACTAAATGTCTTGGTCGATCGGCTTTGAAAGCTGCAAAGGCTTCGGGAGGGCAACTGTCGGCGAGGGAACACCCAGCATTTAAGTCTGGCAACAATACTAATTTGTCGGGATTGAGAATTTTTGCGGTTTCAGCCATGAAATGAACTCCGGCAAAAACTATGACATCGGCGCTGGTGTTAGCGGCTTTGCGGGAAAGTTCTAGGGAGTCGCCAATGAAGTCTGCGATGTCTTGAATCTCGGAGTCTTGGTAATAGTGGGCGAGAATGACGGCGTTCAACTCTTGTTTGAGGGCGTTAATGGCTGCAAACAAGTCGTCGGGCAGTCGGGTTTGAGTAAAGTTCGGAGCAGGTGCGGTGGTAAACACAGTTAGAATATTCCGGGGAAGGTGGCGAAGACAGCTAAAGTGTATTTTGAATTATAGTTGAATTCACCAAAAAGTGCTGGCTGTTCAGTGGAGCCAATCTAAAATCTCCAATCTCCAATCCAAAATATGCTGCGGGAGAGTGCAAAAATTGGTCGCTGTTTCCTATGCTGAGTAAGAAGGGGCTAGGGATCGATCGCACATGACAAATCACATGAATAAAGCTAAATCTATCAAAATTGCGGTGGTGGGGGACGTTCACGATCACTGGGAACCTGAAGACGGCGAGGCCCTCAAGCATCTGGGCGTGGATTTGGTGCTGTTTGTGGGGGATTATGGTAATGAGTCGGTGGAGGTGGTGCGGGCGATCGCCCAATTGGACATCGCGAAAGCAGCGGTGTTTGGGAACCACGATGCTTGGTACACGGCGACAGAGTGGGGCCGCAGTCAGTGTCCTTACGATCGTACTCAAGAAAATTGGGTAAAACAGCAGTTAGATTTAATGGGGGAAGCTCACGTCGGTTACGGGAAACGGGATTTTCCAGAATTGGGCGTAACTGTAGTGGGAAGCCGCCCGTTTACTTGGGGGGGATCGGAGTGGAAGTACGGGGATTTTTACTCGGAGTGGTTTGGGGTAGAAAGTTTTGAGGAGTCGGCGCGGCGCATAGCAGGGGCTGCGGCGGATGCCAATTGCGAAAATGTGATTTTTTTGGGTCACACGGGCCCTACGGGGTTAGGAGAGGCTCCTGAAGACCCCTGTGGGCGAGATTGGAAGCCGTTGGGAGGAGATTGGGGCGACCCGGATTTTGCGGAGGCGATCGATCGAACTCGGAGTTCTGGGAAGCACATACCTCTGGTAACTTTTGGTCATATGCACCACAAACTGCGGCACACGAAGCACGAGTTGCGGAAGTCGCTGGAGGTGAGTGCGGAGGGTACAGTTTATTTGAATGCGGCCAGCGTACCGCGAATTGTGGAGAGAGAGTGCTCGAAATTGCGGAATTTCTCGATCGTCCTGCTGGAAAATGGAGCAGTGTCGGAAGTGTCTCTGGTATGGGTAGGCGAAGATTTCGCGGTAGAAAGAGAACAAATTCTTTATCGCCGCACTGAATCTGCGGCTATTTGTAGTTAGAGACATTTGCTGGTATGATAAAATTTATGCACCGGGAGAGGTGGCAGAGTGGTCGAATGCGCCTGACTTGAAATCAGGTGAACCGCAAGGTTCCGTGGGTTCAAATCCCACCCTCTCCGTTTAACAATTTTCTTGTCCGTTAAGGGTTTCATATCATTTCCGGTTACACCGGAATGATGTTGACTGTTGACTGTTGACTGTTCACTGTCAACAGTCAACAGTCAACTCGAATTTACTATTCCGATGCTAAGGGATTTGATATCAGATTCTCTATCCCCTCAAGAGTTCCCTTTTCCGCTCATCTTTCGCTCACTCTTGGTATTTCCCCAAAAAAAACACCCCCGTAGGAGTGCTGTTGCTTACCAGGTAATTTTTCTAGCTAACTGACTCAACTAAACTCTTCGTCATCCGCTGGGTCGCCGTAGGGGTCTTCGCTGGCCGGACTAACGTTACCGAACATTCCAGCATCCGCTACGTAGTCTGCGGGGTCGCCGTAGGGGTCTTCGCTGGCTGGAGTCACGTTGCCGTACTGTCCGTAGTCGGTACCGGCGTAGTCTGCCGGGTCGCCGTAGGGGTCTTGGCTGGCAGGAGTCACGTTGCCGTACTCTCCGTACTCAGCCGGGTCGCCGTAGGGGTCTTCGCTGGCTGGAGTCACGTTGCCGTACTGTCCCGGATTTGAGGGATCTTCGTAATTGCCCTCAGCATCGACTTGATCGCCGTCTGGTCCGAGGATCGCATTTTTTATATTCCGCAAAAATCCATCTACCATGATAAAGTTCCTCTTTTTTATGTGTTGAAAAATGGTTGTTTTAGATTGGGAATCCTAGATTTAATTGAAAATCAGGGAACCTGCAATCTAAAATCTCAAATGCTTAGACTACTGTGCCGGAACAGGACTTGTAGCTTCGGGCAAGGTAGTAAGGTCTCGACCGGTATTTTGGTTGTTGTACCCCTGGAATTCGCGGTAACGGGCTGCCTCGGACTCCGGAACTTTAATTCCTTCAGGGGGGGGCGTTACCCAGACCGGGCGATTCTGAGCATCGCGGTAGTAAACGCGACCGTTTTTGGAAAGGTAATGTTTTCCCTGCGGCCCCTTTTCTTGTTTATTTTTGTACTGATTGTAGATGTAGTAAAGGGCGGCTGCTCCTGCTAAAGTAATCCCTACTTTTTGAGCATTGTTCAGTCCTTTTTTTGCTTGTGGCGAAGGAGTGGAGCCCCGATTAGTTTGCACTCCTCCAGCGCGAGTGTTGTCAACAGGACGCGGGGGAGGGGAACTTTCCTGGCTAGAACCGCAAGCACTCACAAAGGGAAAGGTCAGCAGCGTTGTCAGCAGCAGAGCCATGAAGCGCGATCTTTTAGGTTCGGATTTGATTGTGTTCATTGCCGCTCCGAATGGTCGGGATTATAGGTAGGGTGTGTTCTGGTGAGGTTGAGGAGCCTGACCTGCTGCCAACAATTTTTAGAGTAAATTAATTTCTCAAAGCAATTTGGACAAAAAAGTAGTTGCTGAGAACTTAATAGGGCAGGTACAGTATTGCGTTTGTACCTTAATTATCCTCAAGTCTGTCGAAAATTTCCTCTTTCCAGGGATATAAATAAAGTTTCTTTTATTTCAGTCTGCAGGTATATGCCAATGCGCTCCCTTGGGTAGCAATAAATTGCTTTTGTGGACGGCTCAAAGCGAAGTGAAGCAGACGGACGGGATGAGTCGGAAACTCAAAGCAGCACTGGCGAGGGAAAGGAGCCGGGATTTATAAGTCCGGCGTGTTTAATTGCGCCGGACTGCTTGACTCAGATGCCGACAATTTTGTTGGGGAAATTCTGGAGAGGTCGATCGCCCTACTGTAGCAATAGATTAACCGCAAAAGAAAGCTACGAAAGCTTTTCAGAAGTTTTATGAAATTTAAAAATTTACTTACTGCTGCTTTGTCGATCGCAGTTATATTTACTGCGGTCAAATATATACAGGCTTCAACTCAACAAAACCAAGTCAAGCAATTACTGGAAACCAAGCAATGTCCAGAATGCAATTTCAGCAAGGCCAACTTGAAGGGACTTGACTTACAAGGATTTAACTTGCAGGGCGCGAACCTCGAAGGTGCTAATTTGTCAGGAACAAAATTAGCCAATGCCAACCTAAAAAATGCTAACTTAAATAAAGCCAACCTGACGGGAGCTGATTTGGGCTGTGGTGGCATCACTTTCAACCTTGAGGCTAATGAAAAAGAAGCAAATATGGATTTTAATGTCACCGCTGTTCCAGAACAGAATAACCCAGAAAATGCAGTAGTGGGTTTCAATATGAAAGCAACGGAGCAAGGAGCGACAATGCGTTTCAACCTGATGGGATGCGCTGATTTCTCAAATGCTAGCTTGCAAGAAGCTAAAATGCCCGATGGCAAAATTCACCCTTAGAGAAACTAGCAAATAAAACAACCTCTCATCATAGAAAGTCCGCAGTTACGAACTCATCTCCTTCTTCTTCTCTTCTCTTTTCTTCCTTCGCGTACTTCGCGCCTTCGCGGTTCAATAAATAATTCAATATTCTTCCACTGCGTTGCGGGCGCAAGGACATATAATTGCTTGACAACTGTTCCGCTAAAACAAAACAAAACCGCCGCCTGACTGACAGGCGGCGGTTTTTTTAAGCAACTAACTGCACGCCTAAAATTAGTGAGCAGAACCGTTACCGTGATACTTGTCCGTGTCGTAGAATCCGTTTTTTGTGCCGAAGAACAGACAGCAAACCGTGAAAACTGCTGTCAATACTGCTAAAACTAACTTAACGTCCATAATTTACCTGCTGTTGTTGAGTGAGTGCAAATACTCAGATTGTAGAATCTTTTTGGCTGGCGCGGCCATCTACCAGCGTAGCGCCAGATTTGCTGGGCTGTACTCTGGTGCGGCAGTTTCCTGACGGCGAGACGATTCGGGGAATTATCGTGGAAACCGAAGCTTACGGCCCCGGAGACCCCGCTTGTCACGCTTATCGGCTGCGAACTCCTCGCAATGAGGTGATGTTCGGGCCTGCTGGTATGAGCTACGTTTACCTAATCTACGGGGTGTATCATTGTTTCAATGTCGTGACGGATGCAGAGGGAGTTGCTAGTGGTGTGCTGATTCGAGCTTTGCAGCTAGATGCGTTTCCCAAAGCCTTCTCGCACATCCCCGAAAAAAAGCGATCGCGCCTCGCCGCCGGGCCTGGGAAACTGTGTAAGGTGCTGGATATCGATCGAACTTTAAGCGGTTTTCCCTTGGGTGCAGGCCAACCGCTGCGGTTGGAACACCGGAGCGAGCAATTTCAGCAAGCTGTGGAGGAGGGTACAATAAATTTTGTGCAAACTACGCGGATCGGGATTTCTCAAGGAATGGATTTGCCTTGGCGGTGGTATGTAGGGAACTCTACCGCTGTGTCACAACTCTAGTAATCTCAAAGGTATCAGTGTAAATTTTGTCGCTTATCTTAGTGAAATTATGGCTTACTCTTCTGAAAACCCGATCGTACAACTCAAGAAATGCCTAACCCTGGTTCAGGATGTTAGCACTCACACCGAAGCCAACCGGGCCTTCGAGCAATTGTGCGGGATTATCGATGCTGAAAATCCAATGGCGGCGCAACTTTTGGAGATGTTGTGGGAAGAAGCAATTATGGCAAGGCGATCGGCTTTATTTTGGCAACAAATGAGCGATGTTGAGAAAGATATGGCTAATAGAATGATGGAAAATATGACGCAGATGCGGCAGAATTATTTGCGGTTGATGCAGGAAATGTAGACAGTAATTGCTAAGTCCGTGTTTGTAATGAGGACTTTAGTCCAATGGCACTGAAAAAGGCTTAATCACGCCCGCAGTTTAGCTTTCAAGACAGAGCGAGGTTCC
>NZ_JAUBSB010000088.1:0-842 GCF_036702135.1 Microcoleus sp. LAD1_D3
ATTGTCAGACTACTTCGGTAGCAAATCCCGATGAAGCGTCAAGAATCACCGCTCCTTTAGGACGGTGAGCATTTCAATAGACCGAAAAATCGAACAGCAATATGCTGATTTATGCGAATTTATGCAAAATTATGTGTTCGCCCCTGGTTATCTCTTCAATTCTGAAACGGAAGAGGCAACCACTGACAGAAGCTATGGGCGATCAGCTTTATTAACTTTTGTTAGAAATTGTTAGCTTTTATGCCTTTCCCGGTTGTTGCCGGAGAACTCACAAGCTGTTTGAACTGGGCAAATTCCACCAGCAGCCAACGATCGCCTGTTTGATTCTATGAGCTCCGTCATGGGCGATCGAGCTGTCGCTCAAGCCGATCACTCGCTACCCAGGTGTGACGGCAGGAATTGATGCCTGTGCTGCCACAAAAGTCGCCACAACAACAGGAGCAATGTGAGCAGTCGGCACAGTCGAAGAGCGGGTAAAAATCAAGCGCCTTAACACCTAGAATGCCCCATTCATAAAGGTGCATTATTTTTTCTCTGCACGTAAAAGTCAGGTTTGTACGGACAAAACCATTGCTTGCTACTGAGAGAGAACAACTATAAGCAGTCCCAACAGGTCAAGGCACAAACAGCACAAAAAAGCAGCAATTTGACCGACAAATTCAGGCATTTGCAGGATATTTTCGGGTAAATACAGGTAGAGTGCAGCCCCTGCAAATGCCTGTAATCTCACTGATTTTATACGGCACTTGCCTGACTTTATACTGCACTTGCCTGACTTTAGGGCGCACAAAAATTAGCTATTTTTTAGCGTTTTTAACAAAAACTGAATTGAATTAATAGTC
>NZ_JAUBSB010000088.1:942-17190 GCF_036702135.1 Microcoleus sp. LAD1_D3
AAGTTGCTGCATCTGAATTGAATTAATAGTCAAGTTGCTGCATCTGAATTGAATTAATAGTCAAGTTGCTGCATCTGAATTGAATTAATAGTCAAGTTGCTGCATCTGGATTGAATTACAGCAAGCGTATCTTTTCGCTTGGTCACTCAACTCAAAGCCTTGACGCACCTTTGCTTTCAATCTGCTTGTCACCCCGTCAACTCACTTACTTGGAGTGAAGCTGACTAAGAGCCAAGATCGATACAGAGAGACGAAAGCCTAGACTGGACAAGGCTCGCAGTGTGTTCTTGGATTAAACCCAATCTTCAGATTCGGGCGAAAATCTCCTATCGGAGTCTGAAAGCGGCTTGAAATCTGGCAGCAAATCAAGCTGATGCGCTTCAGTATCTGCTGTGAAGATTGGCAATTCCTGTTCTGGCTCTGACTCCTCCGAGGCAATCGGCACAGATGACTGTTCTAGCGCCTGCCTCAGTATTGGCTCTCCTTGGGTCACTGCTTCTGTTGTCGGCTGTTCCCACTCCCGCTTCGAGAGTTCGATTAGGGCAGATAGAGTTTTTGGCTCGGACTCGACCGGGGCGGGGGTGTGAGGTAACTGTTTCGGCTGAGGCTGAGCTTCTAACTCAGCTAGTAGCGCTTTAAATACAGTTCGCTCACTCGCCGTCAACGCTCCCCAAACTTTTTTTCGGTTAGCGAAACCTTTGTCGCAAGTTTCCGTGAGACTTATTTTCACGGCATCGGTAACTAGGGGGTCTGATTGTGTAACCGCGAACCGCATCAGGTTAACGAGTTCTAGTTCCTCTTCGTTGAGATTTGAGTCGGTCGCGAACTCTGAAATCAAGTAACGCCCGTTAAGGTTGAATTGTTTGGTAGGTTTACCTCCAATGACTGAAATCTCGCGGTCAAGCTCAATCCGGCATAGCCCATCGCTCCACACCTTAACTACGGTGGCCCGCTCGTCTATATATTCTTGAGCTCCGGGATACTGGGTCGAAACTTTTACTCGCTCGCCGACATTCCAATTCACCATCGGGACGCTCGGCGGCTCTGTTGGTTCGGTTGGCTCTATTGGTGTGGATTCCAGAGGGGCGATCGTCCCTGGCTCGGATAGCTGAGGGTTGTTACAAGTTTTTGAGCTGTTACAAGATTTTTCTGAGGACTCAAAAGTGGGTGTAACAGTTGTGGTTACAGGAGTTACATCAGTTAAGGGTTCACCTTCAGCCGTGTTATTAAGATCATCTGTGATCTCGTATGATGAGGTCTTTTCATACTGGCTACTTTTACCATGTAACGCTGTAACGTCTGTAACCATGCGGGTTGTAGGGTTTTTAGATGTTGTAACAATTTCAGAATTGCTGGTAACGTCTGTAACCACAACGGTTTGAGCTATTTGAGAATGTGCTGGAATTTCTGCAATCGCTGAAGTGCCTGTAACCGTGCGGGTTTGAGTTAATTCTTGCAATCCGCCATCAGCACAAATAGTTTTGATGCAAGCCCAGTTCGGGATGTGCGGTCGGTTGCTGCCACCTTCATCCTCCGCGACTGCTACATCAACAAAGCACGGTAAAATCTGAAGTCCCCGCCACTGAGCCGGAATGCGCTTGATTTTGTCGCCTTCTCGCACAACCTCGGAAGCTCGCCAGTGATTTGACAATACTCGCTGCAAGTGGTGAACGAATTTGTTGTAACCGCTTGGCGAGAGATTGTGGGCTTTGCAATATGCCGCGTACCAACTGTGCAGATCACTACCGACGTAACTATCGCCACCCGATCTCAAACAGCGATCGACAAACGAACGGACGCTATCCCCCAGAATTGCGCCGTCTTGTTTCAACGCGACAATTGACGGGTTGGTTGACGGCACGAGCAAAATGCGGTTGCGTTCTGTCTTGTCCATTGATAGCGCCCAACCAGCGATGGAACCCAGCTCTGCCGATAGTTTGCGTCCTAGATCCGGATCTTCAATGTTGGCGATGCGGGGCCGGGTTTGTAGCGGAATGCAGCGCCTGTCCCAACCGTCGCCGCTATTCTCCGTTTGGATGTGCTCGACGGAGGCGATCGCAAATCGCACGTTCCATTTTTTCTGGTAAGCCGATGCAGAAAATAGCGCCCGTCCCGAAATGCCGCCGTTGTCCACCAACTCGTAAAAAGCTTTGAGTCCGCTCAGAAATCCGCCAGCGTCGGGGATGTAAAACAAGGATTTACCAGTTAATAGCTGATGCCGACCTTCAGGTTTTGTCAGTTCGGTCAAGCTATTGGAACTGACGCTGTTTTCTTCGCCAAGTAAGTTTGCCCAAGTCCGCAGCATCACGCCTTTCCCGCTACCGCTATCCCCAATCAAGTAAGCAAATTTCCCGTAAGGTGCGGTTGGGTCTAAGTACATCGAAGTTACGGCCCTGATGACTTCTATCTGTTCGACACCGTAGGCAGAAAGTATGAATTGCTTAAATTCGGCTGGACATTCTGACCCCGGCACATAATCGCAGGGGGAACAAGAAAGCAGGTAATGTTCCTTGTCGTGTGGGAACAGTTCGCCAGTCCTCAAATCTACAGTGCCGTTGGAGAACGATTTGAGGTGGTTTCGAGAAGTGTCAACCTTCTGGTGCAGCACCTTCCGGCAATATTTAAAAGCCGAATCTAAGAATTTGTTAGTGCCGAACTTAAACTTTTTGCCGACTTCTGCTGTTTCGTAGCAATTCTCCGTAAAGTCGCCGATGAGTTTGTTTACGTCCGCTTCATCTTGGAACTGCCAATAGCGCCCGTTCCATTGGTAGAAAGCATCATTGACAACTATCCAATCATCTCCGAATAAATTCTTGAGGCAGTGTACCTCAAACGTTGTGGACTTGGGGACTAAGTATCTGTCTCTAGTTCCACCACTGCCGCCGTTGCCTCCAAAGGTTTTTGATTCCCAGTCCTTAAAAGTAACGGACGTGGCCAGCACTTTTCTAAAAGCTTCAATGCTTTTTCGTTGAATCAAATCGTCCATGCCTTTTGTCTCGCCTTCGGTGCCCGCATCCCAACCTCCAGTTGCACTGTAGACCGGAACGTCGAACTTTAACAACACAAGACCGAGTTTCCTCTGTTCCCAGGTGACGTTTGGGTTGGTGGCGGCGTCGGCATCGAAGGCAAAGATAAACCCGAAGCCGGCACGGGCGTACTTTTCTAAAGTTTCGACCAAGTAGCGCTTGCCTTGAATGTCTCCTTTTTTAGAGGTTAGACCCATTGAAACGCCCAGCAGTGCAATAGTTGGGATGTCGTTAGCGCACCCGGCGATTCCTTTGAACGGGCCTTCAGTGAGGACAATGCACGGATGGTCGTTGATGCGGTAGCAGTGCTGCTTGAGACTTTCTGGCTCCCAGTAGTTTTTGTCGGTGGGATGCTGGGGCAAAAATGCGTCGTATTCACCCACCGGCGTCCGATATTTGGGTGCTTTTTTGCAGCTTTCTGATTTCCAAGGCTTGTCCGGTCTGAATTGGAATTGCGTTGTTTTTCCCAGAAAGAGGATGCCGCCAGACTTCGCCGCGTAGCCCAAGTAAACTGATGCCTCGTCCGCAGATGCGGTTCGGCAGTTGGCGTAACTCCAATCGTTGAGCAGCCCCCGGCTCTCAATGTGGCTTTTGTGTTTGGGGGAAAGGTACGCGGTAGATTGAATTTGCTGTACAACGTTCATAGATGCCTCTCTCGCTACTCATAGCGGTGCTAACTGGTTTTTATTGCAAAAACCCGCTAAATGTAGAAGAGACGGCTCTGCTGTAACTACCGTTGATTTACAAAGGTGCAAATTTTGCGGTAATGGCAGATATGAACTATGATGAATCTAAAGTTTTTTATTTGGTTGTTCGCCGTCTCTTCTATAGATAGCGGACTCTTTTTTTTGGTCTGGTCTTGGGCTGCGAGGCTCTTCGGTTGTTGCCAAGGGCCTCTGTAATTCCATGAGTTGATAGATCCTCCAATTTTAAACTCGAACGTATGGCTTAGATTGCTCGCTGGCAAGGAATTTCTGATAAGCTTCCCTGTCGCCACCGCATGAATCAACGGAAACCTGGCTAACAATCTCATAAGTCATTGCTTCAGCTTCCTCTGGCATCAAAGGCTGGCGCTCGCAGTAAGCAATCTGTACGTCCCGAAACTCTGGCATATCCCCTTCAACCTCTGATAGGTCGGCTTCGTACCGAAACACTCTGACCACTACCCAGTCCGAGGGAGTGACAAGGTAAGCTTTCCAAGGGCTACCCTCTTTTTTAACGTGGTAAGTGAGCCGTTCTCCAACTTTGACCTTGCGCTTCAGTAGAGGACGCGAATCGTGAGAAAGCTGTAACAGTCGAGTCAACTGTTTCCCAATAACAAGCTCTTTGCTCTCGATAGGAATCCATTTTTCTTGCTCTTTGACTAGGTAAAGGCTCAGCGTAGACTTGCTTGCCAATGGGTCGTAAAGTTCGATGTCTTCAGTTGGTGTTATTTGTTCGAGTAATGTCATTGTTTATACCTTGCCCTCATCCCTATTATCTTGATGGTCGCCCCACATATCCCAAAAACTCGTCTGCTTGCCCTTAAACACGCAATCGACTGATAGGTCTGAATCGTCCTCGTTTTGTTCGACTCTTTTGAGTTCCCACCCATACTTTTTTTCCATCTCCTTGCAATCTTCTTCAGATGACGCCGAATGTCTGTTTTCCTGCTCCGAATCGTCATCCTCACTTTTGCTAAACGGCCATCCAATCATTGCAGTCACTCCTTTAAATGGATGTATTTTAAAACGCCTCCAGCTTTTTATAGTAAGGGTTTGGGGGGTCGTGGAACTCAAAAAAATTGAAATGCCGTTCTTAGCTCTGGTTCTACCTAAATGCAGTCCACAAAAGCTTTTGGCAAAAAATCTGAGACATTTTGAACTTTTAATCCAGCACACTTGGCGTTGCTGTTTTGGGTATACACCAAACGCGAGATAAACAAATCTTGGTGTATACCCGCAGTTCAGCCTAGTTTTTCAAGTAGTGTTTCCCATTCCATAATTTGATTTTTTAGCAGTTGAGCGCGATCGCCCTTAGCCTTGCGCTTGAGAAACAAACCCCTGCCAGCAAGTTCTTCGCGGGCTAATGCGATACTCTGCTCCAACACTTTTGGTCAATTCCTCCCTATCCTCCTTTGCTATTTCAGTATCGGTCATCCCCACCATCTGACGGGCGAACTGTTCCAAGAATTCAGAGCGCGAGATGTCAAGAGCCTCAGCCCTGCTGTCGATCGCCTTCATCGCGGTAGGAGTTACAAAAATGCTGTAGCGCTCTTTGTTTTCGCCCCAAGCGCTACGTTCTGCGGGTTTTCTGGTCATGTCTGTGTATGCACAAATAACAATTTTCATCATAGGGCTTGACAACCCAGAAGCAAAAGTGTTATGTCTGTGCATACATAATTATGTATGTGCATACACAGACATAGTTTAACACCAAAACCAAACCCCGCCCCCCATGACTCGCAATCTCAAAGGGCGGGGTGTGGCACTCACATTAATGAGGTTTTTCAATCATGACACAAATACCGATACCGCTAACGGTTGAGGTGTCCGCTGCTGCTGCAACGCCAGGGGTGGCGAGCGCTTCTTTGTACCGTTCGCTGTTGGCATCCGCGGACGCGATGGCAGAACCCGCTCTTTGGGTTTTGATGGAAGCGGCCGTTTATTCGCTGCGCCAAAGGGACACGCTCACCCGCTCTATTAAAGAGTGCGGTACTGTTGAATGCTTTGGCACTCGCTGGCCCCAAGATTTCGATTTCTTGCCAAGTGAATCCGAAGGGGTAGCCCTAGTGGAGGCCATAGCCGACCAATTCTCCCGCCGCCAACTCCACACCTGTTGGCAATCGCTGCTGAGCACTTGCAACCGCATCCAAAAGCTTGCCCTGATTGAAGCGATAACCTACGCTCAACACTATTCATCGACGGTACTCCAAGCGCTCTTTGAATGCGAACTATCGGATTTGTTTGGAGATTCCTTGGAACACTTGGATGTTTGGCTCTCTGAACCCGAAGCGCTGCGCCTAATTCGCTTGTTCTCCGGTTCCCTCTTAGCTTCATCGGAAGCTGCACCTTCTCCAGGCGACGGGAGGGACGATCGATGAAAGCACTCAAAAGCCATCAATTCAAGTGGAGCGTTACCGTTACCCGCAAGTACAATCCACCCCGCCAGATTATAGTTTTCGGGCGATCGCAAGTAGAAGCGCTTCAAGATGCCGTAGCTTCTGCCCGCGAAGTCTGGGGTATCTGGGATGCCAAATCATTTAGCCCGCCGGAAAGGAAATAATTTTTTTTGATTTTCATGCGGTCGTTAAGTGGTTGGTAAAAGATTGCCCGACCATTTAACGCCTGGGAAACAACCAAGTAACGACCATGTTTCGACCGCTATCAGCAATAATTCCCGAACAAATTGACTGGACGACGAACGGAACGCTAGCCGGTGCAATGAATATTTCTCTAACTCAACTGAGGCGGGATGCTGCGGTACTCAAAGAATTAGAACTTATTCGATTGCAGGAGGGTGTTGAAGAAATTGAAGTCTCAGAATCGGAAGAAACCCCGACCGACAAAGAAGTTTCGCCCAAACGCACGCGAGCGCGACGGCGCAAGGGATTTGACAGAGCCGACAGCGAAATCATGTGGTTGTTCAGGCAGCTAGTCAAGGAACGAGGCAGGACTAAAGCTATCCAATCAATCAATCAAATCATTGAGGAGTTTTACCATCATGAACACGACAGATAAGAAAGCAGTAGAGCAAGCTAAGGCAGCTCAAAATAGCAGCGCGGGTAAACAAAAACGCACAACCCGTTCTACCGAGAATGCAGAACAAGGTTTGAACAACGTCCAAGCAAAACTGAACGAGGCGAGGCAAAAAGTAAGGCAGAGTACCAAGGATTTTATCTTTGGAGGCGGTATTTCCGATGCTCTGGAAGATATCGCTAACGGAGATTTTGGTGATTTGGGCAACGAAATATTTGATGCACTTGATGTTTTCATTGGAGGGATAGACAGTGGACGTTTAGCATTGGAAACCAGGGAAACGGAGCCAAAAAAAATGCTAGCTGCATCGCTCGACTGCGAGAACTTCGACAACTCAGACAACTAAGCTCACAACAGAAGCAGGTAGTAGATAAATTGCTGATTTTTCTCATTTACCGGCTTCAGGAAAAAGCCCGCACTGAAGCTATTACCTCTGCGGGCTATTCTCCCACAAGTGATGATAATTATGCTGAAGAAACAATCGCGCTAATGAGGTTTGTCTGATGCTGGAAAGTTACGGTTTCATTGAGTTGTATTTAGTGTGTCCTGGATTGAGATTGTGGCGGATCGTTAAGTCTAAGCTGGCTGCAATTGGAATTAGCGAAGTGGCAGTATTGGTAGGAGGGTGCGCGTGAACAATCGAAAGTTGCTATCAGCCGCAGTTCTTACAGAAGAAGACGAATTCTACGCTGAATGCAATGTGGCAGGAATTAATCTTGTCGATAGGGTAAATGGAAAACCTGTTCGAGTTTACCCTTACTGGATAGACAGACCTAACTGCAATTGGCACAGTCCACCAGTCGCAGAAGATGAGGATGAGGATGAGGATGAGGATGAGGATGATGAGGATGAGCCTGAAAGTGAAGATGAGGTTCGAGGTAATAGAAAAGGCTGGATAAGTCGATTAATGACGTGGTGGAAACGACGCGATGCTATCAATATCAACTTCTCTAAAGGAGCGTAGTTAATGAGGTAACAAGAAATGAGCAGCGAATTAGAAACAGTAAAGCAGTTAGTGGAACTAGACCCAGTACCAGAGGCAATTGTCAAATCTGTAGACATGGCGTGGGCTGTGTACCGCAAAGGGCAAATCCCCGACAACTACCTAATTTGTAAAGAGATGTTTTGGCAGGGAATTTGTCAGATTCTGGGTTACATTCCGGCTCATATTAAATGTAGCAGTCAAGGACAGGTTTACATTTCATTCAGTCTCAATGAAACTTTGAGGTAACAACCATGTCGGATAAGCTCTCGGTCATTTGTGCATCACTTCTATTCTCAGCTATTCCCGCTATGCTACTTTACGCAGGTCAATCTATCTACCACGACGGTTATCGGCAAGCCGTAAAAGATATACCCCCAACCGTAGTTCAAGGCGACCAGAATATCGACAACAGCACGAACAACAACTATCAATTTGCACCGTCACTTGGGGGGAAGTAATCAATTTTACATCAATTAGAACACTTTGTATTAACTAAAAGACACAAACCATGAGCCAAATTGAGACGATAGATGAACTCTTTGCAACTAACAATCCCGAAATCTGGAAAACTTACCTCCCCCTGTTCATCGACTTGTATGTGCAGAAGTCAGCAATAACAGCACTGGGCGTAGTTTTAACTAGAGATAACATCCCCGCGCTCATGTCGGAAATGGTCAGCGACAAAGCCGCGCGAACTTGGGTGGAGTTGTGGCAAGAATCCACTATCCAATACAAAGAATTTGAGATTCCGATGTCGCTCCTCAACGCAGCCGTTCGGTATAAGGAAACCAAGGGCGACCGACGGGCGTTGATGGTGCTTCCCCAAGAGTTAAGGGGTTTATTGCAACCGTTGGTTGCTTCACAACTACCAAAAAACTAGGAAACCAGGTAATGTTCGAGGGGCTTTTTTGTCCCTCTTAAAAAGCTTATCGCATCCCATTAACAAGCCGCAAGATTAAAGGAGAAAAATCATGAGCCAAATTGTTAAATACACAGGCGGTGGAGCCATCGCCCCAGCCTTAGTCGGGAAAGTCAAAGCATTTGATAGCGCACCTGAAATGTTGACTACTTTTCAGGGATACTACGGTTTCGACCCATCAGCTTTTGCGGGGATGTCCGAGGAAGAATTGGGGGCATTCGTAGATTCGGTTGAAGAAATCAAGTTTCTCATTGACAACCTCGATAAACTAGAAAAACACGTCAACGATTATATTGACGGCGTTGTCAAATACAACGAGTTTGTAGCCCGATGCGTCAAAGCCGGTGCCAAGGGCATGGAGAAGATCGATCGAGCCACACTCGACGTATTCTTGGCATGGAAAGGTTGGCAGGCCAATACTAAAAAGCTAGCCAAAGATTCGGATGTTGGTGTCAGACTTCTCGACCAAGAAGTTATCGATTACGGTGATTTAGCCGAATACGATCTGGAGATTTCTCTTCAGATCGTAGCTAACAAATTAGCCCGTCAAAAAGAGGCGCTATCCCAAAAACCTGACAAAGAAGCAGCCAGCTATGCGGATCGACAAGCAGCTCAAGAGGCAAAAAGCGAAGAGAGAAATAGGATAAAAGACTTGTTCGCTTACGGTACTCGCGGGAAATATGGTTTGCCACCATCTAGCAGCAAACAATTAAGTCCTGCTGCCAATAACGCTAGCAATAACGCTAGCAATAACGCTAGCAATAACGCTAGCAAGGCAAGCGGTTGGCTAAAAAAATGGGGCGGTAAAGCCTTTGATTATTTCTCAGGGAAGTAGCCATGCAGTTACCGCCATTTCTCATCCCCAAACCTCAAAATCCCCCTGTCTTTCCACCTTCACAACAACCACAACTCCCCGACCTAGAAGAATCAGACCAATTGAGGTTTCTCAAGAACTTAAATAGCTTCTGCGGTCAAGGATTTTGGTTTGCGGTTGGGTTGTCAATTGCTCACGTGGCGAGGATTCTCAGTGCTCCTGTAATGCTCGTCGCAGTGGTTTTAGTAGCCGGGTTCCTGTTTGTAGTAAAACCGAAAAACCCAACGCCTTATTTACTATCCATGAGGCGGATTAGCGGATTGGTAGTGATTGTCGGAACTATAGTGGCATTTTGGGATGTAGCGTGGCTACTGGCAAATATGCCTTTAAGTGTCGGCTTTGGCTTAATCCCTGTGTGGCAGCTTGTCGCGATTGTCGGTGTGTCGGTGGCGCTGCTTTTGTTGGTTACACTGCTGCGGAGGCTGACCCGATGAAAAGTGTGATCGCCTGTGTGATTGTGGGTATCGGATGTAGCGGGTTTAGCCTTGTTCGGGTACTTCGACAAACACATCAGCTACTGCAATGGAGCTACAAATCCCTGTACGCCTGTTGTGGTAACGGGTTCCCAGTATCCCAAGAATGCTAAGTTTGTGAAGCTGCATCAAGGCTGGGGGCTGCTGCGTACTGCATCCGGCGTAATTGGTGCAATGAGCCTTGGTGCGGGTTAGTTTTGCATCGGGTGCAGCATCGGTGAAGCAGAGAAAGAACGAGGAAGAGGCTGCGATATTTGAGGCTCGGCAAAAGCAGTTAGAAGCAACTACAAGCGACATTTTGGATGAGGAAGAAATCCAGAAAACAGCGATTGCCGCTGATTTGAGAGTGAAGGACTTCCAACGCGAACTCTACGACGGCTACAACACACTTTATTTGGAGAAGAATCCCGAACTGTTGGAGGCTTGAACCGCCGCCACCCCCGCATCTTTACCCGCTCCAATGGAATCAAAGTCCGAGGAAGTTGAAAATGCGGAACTGGCACCACACGCAGCATCCGCACCAAACAACAATCAATTATTGGGCGTAGAACTGGCAATAACTCCCAATTTAGGAGTGAAGTTCTTTGATTGGAAGCAGTTTAGGCAGACTCCTGACAACTTTTCTCACATCCGTGCTGTGGGTGCCACGAATAGTGGAAAAACGACACTGGTAGATTGGTTGATGGATGTCATTCCCTCAGATAAAAAGTTCGTTTGCACTATCAAAAGAAAACCTCACCAGTGGCAGTTTATCGAGGTAATCGGAGTCCCAGAAGATTATGAAGCAATTCGGCATTCGATGCTATCCATTCGGGCTGAAAGAATCCGGCGTACCGAACTGATGGCGAAGGGCATTGACTTTCCGAGCTGGAGCATAGCCTTTGATGAATGGAAGGCTCAAAGCCGAAATATTAAAGCCATTATCAATCGCAAAACTAAACAGATAATCTCACCATCAGCCAAGGATTTGCAGGGAGAAAATCTTACCCTGGGTCGAGAACTAAAAATGCGGATATTTGCCTTAGCTCAAGGTAGACAAATAATTACCTGGCGATTGCAAGGCGAGAGCGATTTGCTCGAATGTTTCTGCTCTATTTTCTTGGGCAAGTTGGCCGTAGAAGAATGTGAATCCTACGGCAACAAATTTCCCAAGGATTCCGAGCAATACGCCAACTACCAACAAGTTCGAGATTACTTGGAATCGTTGGGAAATAGAGCGGCATGGATTAGCTGCGAGTTAGGCGAATTCCCGGCTGTTGTACCCGACTTGAGCAAATGGAAACGAGAGCTTTCCAACCAGGCATCCCAACTAGAAACTCCCGTAAATAGTGAAACAACTCAAGCAACTGAGTTGGCTCCTCTTCAGGAATCAGAAGACTCTCAAGCACTATGGGAATTAGCCAAGAAAAGGCTCCTAGAATCCTGGCAGGCGGATGAACTTACTGCACGGCAAGATACTGCTACTTCATCAGAAGGTGAAGCGGAAAAAGTGGCAGATGAAGCTAGTGAAGTGTTGCAGGATAAGGATTCCAGCACTACTTCCTTACTTCCTGAACCAGAGCGCTCGAAGGCATTGGCGAGGGTAATGGCGCTACTGAGCAGTCGGGGAAGCAGTGAAGTCGATACAGTAAGTGAAGTCATTGCCCTGGTTCCTACTCAGCCAGATAAAGCACTTTGGTTGAGCTTAAAACTACTGAAATTGGGAGTCACAGCAAGCAGTCGAGATGTGTTTGGCTGCGGTACGGGAGGTAAAGCTTTCCAGAAAGCGAAAGACTGGTATCATGCCCTTGAGTCAACCTTTGGAAAGATTGTGGAATAGTATCAAATTTGAGTAAAAAGCCAGCGCTCAATTACCAAGAAATACGGTATTCGTAGTTGCTTTTATTCTCCTCAATGATGCGATAATAAAATGGCAGAGATGGGGAAACTGCAATAGTGGAACTCACAAAGTACAGTTGGTGGGGCGAATCCAACGAACCGCCACCGCACCTGAAAACTAAAAAGCAACTGGGTGAACTTGGTTTATCGCCTCTGAAACCTTCAGGCGTTATCCCAACCCGAAAATACGATGTGTTCCTCTACGATTCGACTAATCCCGAATCCTGCCGACCCAAAAGAAAGCCATCTCCCAAACAATTGGAAACCCTGGCTGCCAACCGCCTCAAGGCCAAAATCAAGCGGGATTATCGAGAGTGGTATCGAGAAGTAGGTTTCATAGAAAAAGATAGGGTGAGTGCTGTTCTTTGGGCAAGAGAACAATTAAGCCAGAACGATTGGGTGATTCTGGATACTGAAACTACGGGGCTCGTGCGTGCTGAGATTGTAGAGATAGCCATTATCAATCATTGCGGTGAAATGTTGCTAGATACGCTCATAAAGCCCTCAATTCCGATACCTGCAGAAGTAACAGATATTCACGGCATTAGCGATACAATGGTAGCCGATGCTCCTACCTTCCCCGAAGTCTATCCCACGGATGCAGCCCTCAAAGATAAACGAGTATTAATCTACAATTCTGCTTTCGATATCAAAATTTTAAATTACTGCTGTCGGCTTCACAGTTTGCCGGTTTTGAAGTTGGCAAAGCGCTCTGATTGTTTGATGGAATGGGTAGCGCAATGGGCCGGAAACTGGAGCTATTATTACAAAGATTATCAGTATGTTCCTCTCAACGGCGGACACTGATCATTAGGAGATTGCACGGCCGCTTTTGAGCTTATTAAACGAATGGCGGCAGGTTCGGATCAAATTAATTGCCCCGTGCCGATTCCCCAGAAAAATTCATGATATCCCAATCCACCGCATCATCCGGGAACAGGGATAATTGTCCCGGCGATACGTTGGACTGCCGGAGGTGGTCGGCTCCGCACTCCAAGCGTCTTTATTCGCCCCAAAAGTGGTTGGAACGCATGAGTGAGGGACTTCAATGCCTAGGCGACCGATTGGGTATTTTGCTCGTCCAGCTCTCTCCCCAGTTCGGTTGTGACTCTGCCCGTCTAGCCTATTTTCTAGAACAGGTTCCCCCTTGGATCGAAGTAGCTGTCGAATTCCGACACCCAAGCTGGCACACGGAAGAGGTATTTTCGTTGTTGGAACGCTCAGGAGCAGCTTACTGCGCTCTCTTCGCGGGGCGCACCTGCCGTGTATCTCTCAAGCGCGCCCTAAAATTCCAAATGCTGCACGGCCCGCCGCTTAGTTTCCTCCCCACGCCTGTCATATTTGGCCGTAGTTACCGGAGAAGCATGACCCGCCAACTTTTGCACCGTCACAATATCCACCCCAGCATCAAGGAGGTCCGAGCAAAACGTGCGCCGGAAGTCGTGGGGACTAAAGGACTCCACCCCAGCGAGAAACGCCCGCCGCTGCACAATCTTCAACACACCATCCTCCGTCATCCGCCGCCGCTGAATTTCTCCCCCCTTCCGAATCGGGTACAACAGAGGCCCCGGAGCCTCTCCCCTCAACTCCAGCCACTCGGACACTAAAACGCAAGCAGACTCCGGGAGGTAAACCGTCCTGTCTTTCTTGCCCTTACCCTCCCGGACGAACAGCGCTCCCGTAGATAGGTTGAAATCTCGTTTCAAGAGATTCACCGCTTCAGAGCGACGGATGCCGCCCCCTCGCAAGATAGCAATCAGCGCCGAGTCCCTAACATCAATAGGGGTCTTACCAGAGCAGCTTTGCATCAATGCAGCAATCTCACAGAGCGTTAGCGCGCGCCCCCTAACTTTTCCCGATTGCTTGATACTCCTGACATCCACCGCCTTACTGTAATCTATTGGGTCGATTAAATCCAACCGCAGAGCTTCCTTCAACACCCGTCGCAGGGCGCACAGCATTTGGTTCACCGTCGCGGGAGCGTACTTTTTCTCAAGGGCCGAGCGCAGAGCCGCCGTATGTCTGTAGCGCAATGCCGCCCAATTCAAAGTCATTGCGTCACACTCCCCACCTGTCAGCATTCGGGCCATGATATTGAGCCCTTCTCTCATGGTTGCCTTTGACCGCTCGCTCCCCAAACTGTCGAGGTACACTGCTGCTGGGTGCTGAGTCAGGGGTACCGGACAGGGCAGATTCAATGTTTCCGGCTGTTGCTCTCCGAGTAAGTCGAGCATTTACTCTTTCAAAGTGGTCTTATAAATACTAAATTTTACGCCGTTAATGGTTCACGCGATCGATCGATTTGGCTCCTCCCTCGGAGAGCCCTCGCCGTCCGGGGACGAGCCCGTGTGTTCGCTCCTGTTCGTAGAAGAAGAACACCTTTATGCAGCTTTAGCCTGTTTTTTTGGGCTAGTTGCTGTGAATGACCTGATATTGCTTTATCGCTGGTGGGTGGGAGAGTTATGCGAAGTGGGGGGAATTTTTGGGGAGTGCGATCGAGAATGGCTGTAATGATATGATGGCGGAATGGCAATCAATACTGCTCGGTTAAGCAATTTCGTGGGTATGATATGTCCGCTAAAGATATCTTTCACAATGCTGTTCGTTCAGCTTTAGAAAAAGAGGGATGGATCATCACTCACGATCCTCTTTTTATCAAGGTAGAGGAACTTGATTTTTTGATCGACTTAGCAGGGGAGAAAATTTTAGCAGCAGAGAAAGATGGCTTCAAGATTGCTGTAGAGATTAAATCTTTTATCGGTGCATCTGATTTAGCCAGCTTTTATATAGCTTTGGGTCAATTTCTCAGCTATCGTTCTGCCCTTAGAAAAAAGCAACCAAACAGAATTTTGTATTTAGCAATAAACCAAGATGTGTATAATGATTTTTTCAGTAATCGTTTTATTCAAGAATTAATCGCTGAGCATCAGCTCAAATTACTCATTTTTGATGCTATTCAAGAGGGGATACTTTTATGGAAAGAGTAAACTACAGAGAATTAATCCAAACAATTCTGTCTCAACACTCAAGGAATGACTTGGATACTGAAACAGAAGTTCAATTACTTTTTGATACCGAACGGGAGCATTATCATGTGGTTCATTTGGGCTGGGACGAGCAAAAACGGGTTTACGGCTGTGTGATTCACGTTGATATAAAAGATGGTAAATTTTGGATTCAGAGGGATAGAACGGAAGCAGGAATAGCGAATGAGTTAGTAGCCGCCGGAGTTCCCAAGGAAGATATTGTTTTAGCTTTTAAAGCCCCTTACGTGCGTCAATTTACTGAGTTTGCAGTGGGGTAATTGGGATACGGAGGATTTACATTTTCATCAAAAATAAAGTATTTAGTTTTGTCACGCGAGCGGAACTTACGCTCATAAACCGGGTTGATCTGAAAATCCTGTGTTTGGAGATGTCGAGGAATCGCACTGGGGAAGAAATTCATAATCCGGGTTAGCTACCCCCTTTATCATCGGCAGAAAGAAACTCACTTTCTGCTCGCGCAGATTCTTCTGCGCGCTCGTTATTTTTCCCTCAGCAAGATTGTCAGCTTCCCGCTATCTTGGCAACAAGCCAAGACTTCTGGCTGATAAAATATGCAAAAAGATCATAATTTCAGTTAAGAGAGTGAAAATAACGATCGCAATGATGCGAACCGAGTTAATCTAACTCTCGAAAAACTGAAAATCTCTCTTTACATCATGTGGCTGAACTTTTGCGATGTTGATAAACTCGATTGATGTCAACTGGAAAGAAGGGAAGAGCGCCTAACGGGGTGATAACAAGAGTCAGAACACTGATATAATCAAGGACATAGCCCTCATGCCCCTCTGAAAAAATGGTAGTTTGTTTCGCCTGATTCTCATTAATGAGCGTAATAATCTCTCGACTTGCATTCCATAGCTGGTAAAAGTATAGTCATTTATAGGCATGGGAGGCTTCAAGTCCCTCCCCCTTCACTTTTACTTTGAGCGGATTGACCCGCCTCGGCTGAACTACGCAGCTCCCTATCAAGAGAGCTAAACGCATTTGGGATTGCTTTTCTGAGGATGTTGTACGAACCGTTGACATCAGAATTAATTAATTGACCGATCGATCGATGTTTTGTACAAACCTCTTTTGATTCGCTTGCCAGTAAAAACGGGGTCTTTATCGGTTTTCCCGTAAACAGGTATTGAATCTAAGCCCAAGAAGCTGGCTCGCGAACTATAGGACTCTTCTTGTACGATTACTTCGATTCCAACTAATCGAGCCTTGTATTCCAACATCTCGATTAACGGGACTTAAACAAATTTTAAGCCCAAACAAAGCCTAAACTGGCTTTATAAGCGGAGAATACGTCCCAATTTTGGTT
>NZ_JAUBSB010000089.1:0-17136 GCF_036702135.1 Microcoleus sp. LAD1_D3
TAAAACACTCTATCACAGTTCTGGGGAAATTAAAGCCGTCCTAAAAGGACCGGGCTTTAGACCCATTTTCTTGGTAAGTGGCCTGATTTGTACCTAAATATCCCTATACATTAATTAACACCTTCTCTAGTAGGATTTCACCCTTCTAAAGATAAGATTGGGGGGAGATCGATCGATGTTACCTCAGTTTCACTGCTTGCCCACCGGCGGTAATCGGAGAGCAACTGGTGCATCAACCGCTGTTTGACGCTCATCAGTACGCTCTTGAGCAAAGCATTACCTGTTGCTTCTAAAATGGGTTTGGGCGTCAGCCAAAACGGCGGCGGTAACTCTACTTGCACTTCCAAATCCGCTTTTCCCTTCAAGTATGCTACCCCGCTGCTTTGGTGTACACAAAGCTGTCCTTTGAGATTGAGAGCAAAGCGATCGTTGATATAACCCACGCCGCGAATTTCGCAGGCGACGGACTCCAAATTGATTGTGCCGTCCGATTGCGCCCACACCCTCATGTCTACTGTGGGTTGAATGCTCAGCATCATAAATTGTAACGGTCGCATTTTTAGGCGGAAACAGTCATCGCTTAGCTGTTCTGTGCGACTTTGATCGACAAGAGCGTTCACCAGTCGCCTCGGCTGGCGCAGATAATGTTGAATGGGAACCCGTTCCTCTGGTACGGAGATCTCAACGGATTGGGAAGAATTAAAGCGGATATACATGAGAAGATATCAAAATATAGGATTCCTAAGCATATGTTAATAAAGTATCACCTTTTTTAAGGTGACATAAGTCGCGCACTAAGTCGTGTACCCAGCAATGTCATCCGAGAAATCACGGATAAAAGCTTTCGGGACATCGCTAATTTTTCATCATACTTGCTAGCTGATGAGAGTAAAGCAAACATTTGTAACCTAAAATTGCCTCTAAATGAAAATTTCGTTAGCGAAGCCCTCGAAGAGGATCGCACATCTCGGCCCTGTTGGTACAAATGCAGAAACAGCGGCTCTAGCTTATCTCAATTGGTTGAGCCTGGAAACTAACTTGGAATGCACCCTGTGTCCTTATTCCACCATTTCCCAAGCACTAGAGGCATCGGCCGTAGGGCAGGTTGACTATTCAGTTGTGCCCGTCGAAAATTCGATCGAAGGCAGCGTGACTGTCACCTTAGATACACTGTGGCGACTCGATCAACTCCGCATTCAACACGCCTTAGTTTTGCCAATTTCCCACGCCCTGGTGTCTAATGCTAAAAATTTTAACGAGATTCACAAAGTTTACTCTCACCCGCAAGCGCTAGCTCAGTGTCAGGTATGGTTGGGGCAGTTTATTCCCTCAGCTCAATTAATTCCGGCGAATTCAACCACGGAAGCATTGCAATATCTGGAAGATAGAAATGTAGCAGCGATATCTTCGCCAAGAGCGGCTGAACTTTACAATTTGCCAGTGTTAGCTCACCCCATTAATGATTATCCCGATAATTACACTCGCTTTTGGGTACTCAGCAGGAGTGGTGGAGAAATCGGAAACGTAGAATCAGGGGCTCGCTCATCCATTAAATCCATTACACAATCTCCTCCTGAGTTGATCCTCGATGCTTCAGCGTCTAATTGCACCCATACCTCACTAGCTTTTAGCGTACCTGCCAATATGCCGGGAGCACTGGTAAAACCTTTGCAAGTATTTGCCAGTCGGGGTATTAATTTAAGTCGGATTGAATCTAGACCGACTAAAAGATCGCTCGGAGAATATATTTTCTTTATGGACGTTGAGGCTAACGCCTGCCAAGCATTTGTGCGATCGGCACTCGAAGAATTAAAAAATCACACAGAAACTTTAAAAATCTTTGGTTGCTACAGTTTACTGTCCGTAGTATAATTTTCTTTTATGTAGTATACTTTTTAATTAAAGCTTAGGAGGCTGGTGAGATGAATGCTGATGAACTTCTCAAGCGATACGCAGCCGGAGAAAGAAATTTTCATGAAACCAACTTGATAGGCGCTTTCCTGTCAAAAGCTTTTCTAATTCACATTAATCTAGCCTCTGCGAATTTGAAGGAGGTCAATTTAGCTTTAGCAGACCTAAGTTGGGCTAACTTAATAGATGCCAACCTCAAGAATGCTTGCCTAGTGATGGCTAAACTCGAGGGGATCGATTTGAGTGGCAGAGCCGATCTAAGATTCGCGAGATTAACAGGAGCTGACATGAGTGAGGCAAACCTGGCAAACGCCAACTTGAGCGATACGAAAATGATTGGTGTTGATTTGAGCGGTGCAAACTTGTATAGGGCAAACCTTATGGAAGCTAACCTCATAGATGCTTGCTTGGACAATACAAACCTCAACGAAGCCAATTTAAGCAATGCTAGACTGCGGGGAGCGAGTTTGATGGGAGCAAGTTTGAGAGGCGCATTTTTGTGTGAAAGTAACCTGGAGTACGCAGATTTGAGAGAAGCTGACTTGCGCGGTGCTAATTTGAGCGGGGCATTTTTATGCGGTGCTAATCTCGAAGGAGCAAAGCTAGATGAGGCAATTTTAAGTGGGGCTATACATTTTTGCGTCAGACAAGTTTGAGATCACGCAATATATAACCGGAGAATCCGACAACTAAGGACTAAAAAATATACTATTGACTTGGCTGAAAGTGAAGTCTATGTGCTGCTGTACCTTAGCAAAATGAAGCTGCATCTTGAGGATCTCTTTCTTGGAATTAGCTTGAGCAATCTTACTTTCCAAAGCCAGCAAGTTGCGGTTGAGATTTTCTACTCGCACAGTTTGGTAGTCTAAGTCAATTTTTAGTTCTGCCGCCTGATCGAATTGAACCTGCTTGCGAACCACGGTGAGGCGGACTGAATTTTCATCCTGTGTCTGAAGAGCTAGCAAAGCTCGCTGCTGCGACTGATTAGCTTGAGATTCAGCTTGATTGTACAGCCACTGAATCCGCAGTTGGCCGGAAATCGCACTGCCAACAGCCTGACGCAGTTCTTTGAGAGGTTCCTGAATTTCTAAGATTAATAGTTCCCAAAGATTCATCAGTTCGCTGGTAAATTCTTCGCGTTCTACAGAGGCTACCAGTGCTTCTAACAGCAACAAATTTGGTTGCATCTGCTGCGTAATTGTCTCAAATATTAACTGGGCTTCGGACATTTGCCGATCGTAATTTTTTTCTGAGACTGCACCGGATGAGTGCTTTAATATTTTTTCAGTGCTGTCTAACTCAGCTTCTGAATCTGAACTTGAAGCTACAAAAGCCTGTAATTTTTCGCGGGCGATCGAACTCAGTCTTTTTCGGAGCAAATCCCCGGCAGCCCGCTGCACTGGCCCTGTTTCGCTTTGACAAATCTTGATGACTATTTTTAAGCCTGCATCGCCGTAATTCAATGTCTCTGTCAGGGCGGCGATGCGATGTTCGCTGACAGAACTAGACAGTCGGTGTTTAACTCCTGCTAGTCCGCCGAGCACTACACCGCCCACAGGAGGTGGCAGTTGACCGCCTCTAACTGCATCGTATGGTTTCGGTTGGTCGTGATTGTCTAACACAAGCATTTACTGCTATAAGGAACCTATCCGAACCTGTTTGAAGTTAAGAATTAAACAGATACCAGTTCCCAAAAAGAATGGAACTGTAGGCCCGCGATCCAAACCCTTAGTTCATCAGTCAATCGAAAATCAAAAATCGAAAATCGAATGATTTGTGTGTAATTCTTTCTTCACTTCAGGTCAAACCGATCGTGCTTTTTCCTAGGCAAAGTGGCTACTTGAGGGTATCTTTAAGTACAGTCCTCGCTGCCAAGTGATTGCGAGTAGAAGTCAAAATTTCGGTTTCGCGTTCCAATCTCGCAGCAGTATCTTGCAATTCTAAAAGAGTTTGCTGTTCTGTCGCTGCGCCGTAAAGGTAGCTGGCTACCCAATAGGACAATTCTGTAGGCAAACTGGGAATGTCTTCCGGCAGGTCGATCGGCTGATCCATCAATTTGCTGGAGAGGCGAACTACATCTCTCAGCAGTTGTTCGACATCTTTTCCCAAAGGTCTGAGGTCTTGTTGCGGCGGTGCGTCTTCGATCCATTCTACTAGACCGACTAAATACGGTTTTTCCCGAACGGCGTCGAGCACTCGGAACCGCTGCTGGCCGAGAGTCATAATTTTCATGCGATCGTCGGGCAGGCGCTGACAGTGAATCACTTCGGCGCAACAGCCAACGGCAGAGACTTTGTTTTGGTTCGGGTCCCACATGAGCACACCGAAACGCCGATCGCCCTCCAGAATCGTATTCATCATGATTCGATAGCGAAACTCGAAGATTTGCAGCGGGAGAGGTCTACCTGGAAATAGAACCACTTCCGGCAAGGGAAATAAGGGGAGTTCGCGAACTGCTACAGAGGAAGAGGATGCCATTGTCGCTCAAAAGTGACGGTACTTGCGCTTCTTTTTCTTACTTTAACTGATTAAAGGCAATTCCGGGGCAGGAGCGATCGGGCTTTTGCGACGCGGATTTGAGCGAGCGATCGCGATCGCCCGTGCTGGCAGCTTGACAAAGGCGTTATTTCGTCAAAATGCTAAATATACCTTTTTGCTCAACTAAGTGATGCTGAAGGCGATGATAGCGACTGCTAAAAAAGCATTTTTGTAGTGATAGCCCCTTAATTAAGAATAATTATTTAAGTTCGTGTCGGAGCAGAAATTATTGCTGATTATTAACTAATAACTAATACCTAATAAGTAATGACTAGGGAAATTTATACAAAAAGAAGGAACAATTTATTTAATCTTTGTTCCTTCTTTCCGAGTTTTCGATAAGTCAATCTACAGCTTGACTTCGATATCTACGCCGGCTGGCAAGTCCAGTTTCATCAAAGCGTCAATTGTTTTCGCCGAGGGCTGATGAATGTCGATTATGCGACGGTGCGTGCGGGTTTCAAAGTGTTCGCGAGAATCTTTGTCTACGTGGGGCGATCGCAGCAAGCAGTAAATCCGCCGTTTTGTCGGTAGGGGAATCGGGCCGATCGCTGTGGCTGCTGTCCGATTTGCTGTATCTACAATCTTTTCGCAGGATGCGTCTAGAATTCGGCGATCGAAAGCTTTGAGGCGAATGCGAATTTTTTGTTGTTGAATTGTTGCCATTTTTGTTTCTTGAATTTTCGAGGTTCAGTTTATTTTTAGTCATTAGTGATCAGTCATTTGTTATTTGTTATTTGTTATTGAACATTTAACCCATAACTACTAACAACTGGCCACTAACCTATAACTACTCACTACTCACTAAATAGCAGAAAAGCCTGATTAAATTGGGCGGCTTTTCTGCTATCTAGGCTGTTATCGGATTCCTACTTGAGGATTTTGGAAACAACGCCGGCGCCGACGGTGCGGCCGCCTTCGCGGATAGCGAAGCGCATTCCTTGTTCGATCGCGATCGGGTGAATCAACTCAACAGTCATTTTGATCCGGTCACCTGGCATCACCATTTCTGCTTCAGTACCGTCATCAGCGGTGAACTGTGCGATCGTGCCGGTCACGTCAGTGGTACGGACGTAGAATTGAGGGCGATAGCCAGAGAAAAAGGGCGTGTGCCGGCCACCTTCTTCCTTCTTGAGGATGTACACTTCAGATTCAAACTGAGTGTGAGGCAGGATGCTTTTCGGCTTGGCAATCACCATTCCGCGTTCAATATCCGCCTTTAAAATCCCCCGCAGCAGTAGACCCACGTTGTCGCCGGCCAAACCTTCTTCCAGAGACTTGGTGAACATTTCCACACCAGTCACCGTAGTGCTGCGAGTGTCCTTAAGACCCACCAATTCGACTGTTTCGCCGACTTTGATAGTTCCGCGCTCAATCCGACCAGTGGCGACCGTACCCCGACCAGTAATCGAGAATACGTCTTCAACTGCCATCAAGAAAGGCTTGTCAACTTCGCGTTCTGGGGTGGGGATGTAAGCATCTACTTCTTCCATCAGCTTGTAGATTTTGTCAACCCACTCATTTTCGCCCTTGACTGTCTTGGGATTAGCAAGCATCGCTTCGAGAGCTTTCAATCCCGAACCTGTGACGATGGGGATGTCATCGCCCGGAAAATCGTAAGAGCTCAAAAGTTCGCGAACTTCCAGTTCTACCAATTCCAACAGTTCAGCATCATCCACCATGTCTTCTTTGTTCAAGAAGACAACCAGGCTGGGAACGCCAACTTGCTTAGCTAGCAGGATGTGTTCGCGAGTTTGAGGCATGGGGCCGTCTGCCGCTGACACTACTAGGATGCCGCCGTCCATTTGAGCTGCACCGGTGATCATGTTTTTCACATAGTCAGCGTGTCCGGGGCAATCTACGTGGGCATAGTGCCGACCTGTGGTTTCGTATTCCACGTGAGCAGTATTAATCGTAATACCCCGTGCTTTTTCTTCGGGCGCAGCGTCGATGTCGGCGTAGTTCTTAGCCTTTGCTTGACCTAGTGCAGAGAGAGTCATCGTAATCGCGGCGGTCAAAGTTGTTTTGCCGTGGTCAACGTGACCGATCGTGCCGATGTTTACGTGGGGTTTATTCCGTTCAAATTTTGCGCGTGCCATTCTTGATCTGTTCCTTGTTTCTTTTAGCGATTTTAGACTTGAGATTTTAGATTCTAGACTTTGGATTCAATCCAAAATCCAAAATCTAAAATCCAAAATCATTAGTTCCCTTTGTTCTTAGCGATAATGGCTTCAGCCACGTTTCGCGGCACTTCTTCGTAATGGCTGAATTCCATTGTGAAGATGCCTCGACCTTGGGTTTTCGAGCGGATGTCAGTGGCGTAACCAAACATTTCTGCTAGTGGAACCTTTACAGAAACTTTGGCTATCCCCTGATCCGTCTCTTGACCTTCGATCTGACCCCGACGCGAGTTGAGGTCTCCGATGACGTTCCCGATGTAATCTTCGGGAACTTCAACCTCTACTTTCATCATAGGCTCTAGCAGCACTGGCGACGCCTTCATCACGGCTTCTTTGATCGCCATTGAACCGGCGATCTTAAATGCCATTTCTGAGGAGTCTACGTCGTGGAAAGACCCGTCTACCATAGTAGCTTTGAGGTCAATCACGGGATATCCTGCTACAATACCTGATTCGCACGCTTCTTTCATCCCTTGTTCTGCTGGGCCGATGTACTCTTTGGGTACAGTGCCACCAACAATTTTGGAGACAAATTCAAAGCCACTTCCGACTTCGGTGGGTTCTAGTTCGATCACGACGTGACCGTACTGACCTTTACCGCCACTTTGGCGGATAAATTTACCTTCGGCGCGGACGGATTTGCGAATGGTTTCACGGTAGGCTACTTGTGGCTGACCCACGTTCGCTTCTACTTTGAATTCCCGCAGCATCCTGTCAACCAGGATTTCCAGGTGCAGTTCGCCCATACCGGCGATGACTGTCTGGTTGGTTTCTGGGTCAACGTTGACTCGGAAGGTGGGGTCTTCTTCCGAGAGCGACTGGAGGGCTTTGGAGAGCTTCTCCATGTCTTGTTTGGTTTTGGGTTCGACAGCCACCGAGATGACTGGCT
Organism: Microcoleus sp. LAD1_D3; assembly: GCF_036702135.1. Classification (NCBI taxonomy): domain Bacteria; kingdom Bacillati; phylum Cyanobacteriota; class Cyanophyceae; order Oscillatoriales; family Microcoleaceae; genus Microcoleus; species Microcoleus sp. LAD1_D3. The sequence continues at coordinate 7,519 of NZ_JAUBSB010000089.1, forward strand.
CTGGAATAAACAGGGATTCCAGAATCACTGGCGCTCCTTCTTCGCAGAGGGTGTCGCCGGTGAAGGTGTCTTTCAAACCCAAGGCTGCTCCCAAGTCTCCGGCTCGGAGTTCCTCAACTTCTATCCGATCGTCCGCTTTGAGTACAATTAGGCGAGAAACCCGCTCTTTTTTGTCTTTGGTGGAGTTCAGGACGTAGGTTCCTTTTTTGAGGATACCGGAGTAGACGCGAACAAAGGTCAGGCGACCGTAGGGGTCAGCCATGATTTTGAATGCCAGAGCTGACAGCGGGGCGTTGTCGTCGGCAAACCGCTCTGCTGTGTCGCCGTTGGGCAGGAGTCCTTGTATGGGAGGAACTTCCAAGGGCGACGGCAGATAGTCGATGACTGCATCCAACAACAACTGAACGCCTTTGTTTTTGAATGCCGAACCGCACAACATGGGGACGATCGTACCTTCGACAGTGCCGTGACGCAGGGCCAAGCGGATTTCGTCTTCCGTTAACTCTTCGCCTTCGAGGTATTTCTCCGTGAGGGCGTCGTTGGTTTCTGCTACGGACTCGATCAGCTTGGTGCGGTATTCTACGGCTAGATCCTTTACTTCATCGGGGATTTCTACTTCCTCGATGTCGGTTCCCGTGTCGTTGTTGTAGATATAGGCTTTCATTTGCACTAAGTCTACAATTCCCCGGAAGTTTTCTTCACTGCCGATCGGGATTTGGATGGGTACGGCGTTCGCTCTCATTCGATCACGAATTTGGCCGTAGACTTTGTAGAAGTTTGCGCCCATCCGATCCATTTTATTGACGAACACGATCCTCGGTACTTTGTACCGATCGGCTTGTCGCCAAACTGTTTCGGATTGCGGCTGCACTCCCCCTACCGAGCAGAACACTGCGATCACTCCGTCGAGCACTCGCATCGAGCGTTCGACTTCGATCGTGAAGTCTACGTGTCCGGGAGTGTCGATGATGTTGATTTTGTAATCTTTCCAACTGGTGGTGATAGCAGCGGCAGTAATCGTAATTCCCCGCTCCCGCTCTTGCTCCATCCAGTCAGTGACTGCTGTTCCCTCGTGCACTTCACCCATTTTGTGAACCATGCCTGAATAGAACAGAATTCTTTCAGTTGTTGTTGTTTTGCCCGCGTCTATGTGGGCTGCGATGCCGATGTTGCGAGTTTTTTCTAGCGGGACGGTACGTGCCACAGCTACCTCCTTAATCTTGTGTTGCTGTTATAATACTATTATACTACACAGTAACCCTATTTTGCACTCCCCAGTGACTTACAAAAGTCTCTGGAGCTTATTGTTACATTTTAATATTTTTTGCAAGATTTGTTTACAAAAATATTAAGGATGCGACATGGAGGATTTAGAGAGTGCGTGAATTTTGAGTGCGTGAATTTTGATTTTGGGAGTTTTGAGTTTGCTTCACCAATCGCAACTGCGCCAAGAGAAGCAATCTCAACACTCAAAACTTACACTTTCCAATTTCTCACCCGATGCTTTTATACCGAACAATCGCGCTCTTCTCCATGCCCGATGTTGCAGTTAGTAGCGGTAGTGAGCAAAAGCCTTGTTAGCTTCAGCCATGCGGTGAGTTTCTTCGCGCTTGCGAATAGCACTCCCTGTTTCGTTAGCTGCATCCATCAGTTCGTTGGCTAGCTTGGCTGCCATCGAGCGGCCGGTGCGGGCGCGGGCAAATCTGATCAGCCAGCGGAGGGCGAGGGTGGTACCGCGATCGGAACGCACTTCCATCGGCACTTGGTAGGTGGCGCCACCTACCCGGCGGGCTTTGACTTCTACCAGGGGTGTTGCGTTTTTGACTGCTTTTTCAAACAAGTCTAACGGTTCAGCCCCTGTGCGTTCTTGGATGGTTTTGAGGGCGTCGTAGACGATGCTGGAGGCAACGGATTTTTTGCCGTGCTGCATGATCCGTCTCACCATCATGCTTACCAACCGGCTGTTGTAGGTTGGATCGGGTGGAACTGGACGTTTTTGAATAACTGTGCGGCGAGACATAGTTCTATTTGGGATTTTTGATTTTGAATGATTGAGTTTGGGGTTTTGGGATCACATCTCGATTTATGACGATCGAGCGTGCAGTTGAGCGGCGCGATCGGATTTATTTTTGCTTCCCAACCCCGACGATCGGGCGAGTTCCGTGTTATTTTTTCTCTTTAGGACGCTTGGCCCCGTATTTGGAACGACCCTGCTTGCGGTCTTTCACCCCAGCGGTGTCTAATGTACCCCGAATGATGTGGTATCTAACTCCGGGCAAATCTTTTACCCGACCGCCTCGGATCATTACTACCGAGTGTTCTTGCAAGTTGTGACCGATCCCTGGGATGTAGGCGGTGACTTCAAAACCAGAGGTCAGCCGTACCCGAGCCACCTTCCGCAGCGCCGAGTTGGGTTTTTTCGGGGTGGTCGTGTACACTCTGGTGCAAACTCCGCGGCGCTGGGGGCAACTCTTGAGAGCTGGCGATTTGGTTTTTTTCTGCGTTTGTTCCCGTGCTGAACGGATGAGTTGCTGAATAGTGGGCATGAGTTACGGCATTTCTAGCTTTTTGCTGAATATAGTGATTTGGCTGTATCCGCACTGAAAGTCCCTTCCCCTCTGGGGGGACGGGATGAATGAAAATAATTATGGGTAAGTGAGGATACCAGACTCTATATTGTACACGACGCGTGTTTCTTTGGCAAGAAATTTGCGCGACCCGCACTCAAACTTCCTTCCTTGCGGCAACTTGGGAGGAGGCGAGCGCAACGGGAGAAGGGTATGTGAATCCTATAATTTAGGCGCAACTATGATGATTTTCACAGCCGTCAGCAAAATTTATGACGATCGCAATATCGGGCTTTTTCGATCAAATTACCATTGTTAGGAGAGGCGCATTAACTCCAGCCTGCGATCGCATCACAGTCTATAGTCGATCTACATCACATAAAGTTATCTAAAATTGCCCGACAATAAGAAATATACATTGAGTTGACTGCAGATGACAACCAAAACTTATATTCCTGAATATAAAATTTCCGAACTTTACTTGAACATTTGGAAATCCGGTAAGATCGATCGGGATCAGTTCCAGCAAATTCAATACGCAATTAATTCTCACAGTTTAAAAAGTTCAGAGGATCGAAAAATTGTCAGCAGGCTGCTGTATGCAGTACGGCGGGGATGGGTGTCAGTGATGGACTGAGTTGCTTGGGAGTTTTGAGTCAGGGCGCGAGATTGCTTCGTGACTCCCCGGGCGGAGCTGCGTCAATGAGTTTTGAGATTGCCACCCACAGAGAACAAGACACACGGGGTGCATGAGTTGTGAACTAAAATCTCATCCATCAAATTAGAGGACTCCCCAATAGATGCACCGCTCTTGAAAGGAAATATTAAGGTAAAAGGACAGGTTATGTTTAATTCTACAGAACTGCTGATCGAGGCTTTCATCGAACAACTTCAGAACGGGTACAGCCGCACTTACGGAGGCTACAAATCAGACTATGCTGACATTATTGCCTGGGTGGGGGCAATGGCGCTAGAAAACATCGCCAACAGTGACGCTCTTTATCACAATGTAGAACACGCCATTTGCATTAGCTTAGTCGGTCAAGAAATCTTGCGGGGAAAACACATTCGCAAGGGCGGAGTTTCCTGCGAAGATTGGCTGCACTTCATCATTTCTTTGCTGTGCCAAGATATCGGATATGTCAAAGGAGTTTGTCGGCAAGACCAAGAATCAGAAGGATTGTATGCTACGGGAAAAGATGGCCTGAGAATTGCACTTGCTCCCGGTGCAACAGCGGCCAGCTTAGCTCCTTACCGAGTTGACCGAGCTAAATTGTTCATTGACGAGCGCTTCGGCAACCACAAGCTAATTAATGCTGAGATAATTAAGCAGAACATAGAACAGACTCGTTTCTCGGTCCTTGACGGCAACACTGACGAGGATGCAGGTAATTATTCTAGTTTAGTGCGCGGTGCTGACTTGATAGGTCAGCTCAGCAACCCGCAATATTTGCAGAAAATTGGGGCGCTGTTTTACGAGTTGGAAGAAAGCGGTGCTACTAAAGTTTTGGGCTATCGACATCCGGGCGACTTGCTGCAAAGCTACTCTAAGTTTTACTGGAGCGGCATTTATCCTCACATCAGCGAATCTCTAGGTTACTTGCAGTTGACGCAGGAAGGCAAACAGATTGTGGCTAGTTTGTACGCTAACATATTTCGGATGGAACACCAACGTTGCGATTCTGACGTTGCTTAAGGGCAGGGGAAGGGAAAGGCGGCAAGTTTTGAATGCGTGAGATTGCTTTCCTAATAATTGCTTCGTTAACATTCCTTGCAACGGTATTAAAGAGAAGGGAAAGGCGGCAAGTTTTGAATGCGTGAGATTGCTTTCCTAATAATTGCTTTGCTAGCATTCCTTGCAGCGCCATTACCGTACCTGAGTTAAAGAATTAGCAATTACCAATTAGTAATTTACCCTTATCGAAATATATTTCATCCAACTCAACTAATTTCCTCCTCAATTTCTGCATGATATCTGGGACACAACCAATTGCTGGGTACCAAAGAAGGCCATCCCTCCCGCAGCGCTTCCAAACAAACAGCACGCACAGTTAATTGACAGTCAAGCAGTTCTACACCAGCTTTTTCAACTTGCTTTTTGCCAATTCTTAAAATGGATTCATCGCTAAATTCAAAAGTTTTGTGACACTGAATACAAACCAGATGGTGGTGGTGGTGCAATTCCGGGAAGTTCAGTTCGTAATGTTTATGTCCTTCAGCTAATTCTAGTTCACGCAAAATCCCAATTCTTGCTAATAAATGCAGCGTTCTGTAGACAGTAGACAAGCCTATTCGTTCTCCTTTATTATGCAAAGTCTTGTATAATTCTTCCGCACTTAAATGATTGCCTTGTGGCAGATTTTGAAAAACACTCAAAATAGTTTCTCGCTGGGGAGTCAGGCGGCAGCCTCTCTGGTTTAGTTCGACTTTGAATGAGTTAGTGCTGTATAGATTCATGTCGGTAAAAAATCAAAAAATTGAAGGGAGATTTTGCTGGATTATCTGTTATTTGTTCGCGCTCTTGTTTCGATTGTCCAAAAGTGTATTTTCCTTGAAAATCAATCTAAGTTTAGACTCACTCTGCTAGCCACCTATCCCCCTTGCTCAAGGTGGAACTGAAGCAGTGGTAGTCGGTATTTCAGCGTAATTTTTGCGAAGTTTAGAGCAATGTTGCCGATCGGCACTGGCAAAACAAGTCTTAGGTTCAAAGTCGGTGTAACCGATCGCATCTTCAGTACAAGCAACCCACGGCCACACTGTACATTTGAGGGGGTAGTCATTAATTTTGCCTCCCGCACCAACACCCCAGCCGAATATAGCTAGGTTTGGCAACAGGATTAAGCCTTGTTCGTACATGGGCAATTGTGGGTTAAAGCGGGAAAGCTCCAATAGGGTATAGGCTCCCGCCCAGAAGACGATAAGGCCGACGTGGGCGACGCGGGTACCGAGCAAACGGCGGGAAAGGTTGATTAAGCGGGCGTTGCCGGCCCACCAGGGAAAAAATTCTCCTTCGGCTGGGAAGGATTTTTTTGCCATGCTTGTCACGGCGATTTACCTCTTGAGAAAGATCTCAGTGGAGTTTTAAGCGCTTGCAGGTTATTGATATAGATAATCAACAATTTTAGAAGTTTCGTCAAGGGGTATTTGATAAAATTTTTCACTAAATTGAGTTCAGATATGTAACTCAATAGCAAAAAACATCGTGAAATCAAGCATCTGACTGTTTTTGGCGCTTAATCAGAAGTGAGCTTGCCGTTAGCAATAATAGCAACTAAAGGAATAGTTCAGACTTTATTGATAAATAGTATTGTTAAGGAGTATTATTAAGGCTAGAGTATTGTTTAAGTAGCTATCTAATCCTCTCGGAAAAAACAAGGTGGAAAAAGAAATCCGGTACTTTCCTCTGGGCCAGCTTCTATAAAACTGGGGTGAGAGGGGGTGCGAGATTATTTCTCCCCAAGAGAGTTAATGTCTACTTGTTGACATATTCATCTCAAACTCCAAACAACCAAGCCTGAGAGCATTTGCTCTCAGGCTTTTCTAGCTAGATTTTTGACTGCCTGTTGCATCGGACACGCTAGCTCAAGCAGATGATTTGGTTTCCTCGGCTACTTGCTCGTTGTTGGGCAACTCCAGGCAATAACCGGCCCCGTATACGGTTTTGATGTACCGAGGATGGCGGGGATCGGGTTCCATCTTGGTTCTCAGGTGTCTGATGTGTACGCGAATGGTTTCGATGTCGTCGTCGGGGTCGTAACCCCAGACTTCTTTGAGAATTTCGCTGGGAGAGACTGTCTGACCGTGGCGCTGAAGCAAGCAGTGCAGCAACTCAAACTCTAGGTGGGTCAGTTTGACTGTCTGATCGTACCAAACAGCTTCAAACCTTTCGGGGACAAGGGTCAGCGGGCCGTAATTCAGGATTTCGGAGTGTTTGGCAGCTTGGGGGATGCGGTCTGTGCGCCTTAGTAGAGCTCGCACTCGGGCTAGCATCTCTTCTAGTTCAAAGGGTTTGGTCAGGTAGTCGTCGGCGCCGGAGTTGAAGCCTTCTACTTTGTCTTGAGTTTGACTCAAGGCTGTCAACATCAAGACGGGAATGTCTGAGGTGCGCTCGTCACGCCGCAAACGCTGACATACGGTGAATCCGTCTACTCTAGGGAGCATGAGGTCTAGCATGATCAAGTCGGGGAGCAGTTGTATTGCTAGGGCCTGACCTTTGATGCCGTCTTCTGCCTGGGTGACTTCGTAGCCAGCCATTTCTAGGTTGACGGCTACGAGTTCGGCGATCGCCGCGTCATCATCAATAACAAGTATCCGGGGCATCATCATTTATCTCACCGCTAACCGAATGGCAGATCCTACAGCCTTCTGGGGGTTCCAGGTAACTTTAACGAACAATTTTTTAAATTTAAGCTTCATTAAGGATTATAAGGTTGATTAAGAACTTTCGGGGCTCTGTAAATATTCTTGTACTAATTATAAGCCCTAAGAGGGCATATCAGAAAAGTGTTTGCTCCAAATCTTGCTGGGGGCAGATTCTTGGTCGGCAAGAACAGCCTTAACTTTTGCAGGGTGCGCCGGGGACTTCACAGAATAGCCCTAACGGTAGTCTGCGTCTTACATAACCCTGTTAACCGTTAACTGTAAATTTTTTAATTTAGTTAATTTTGCTTAAAAAATTTTTGTTTTTTTTGAGGGGTAGTGCTGGCTTTTTTTGGGTATTGACGGTATTATTAAATAATATTAATACAAGTATTTATAAAATAAATAAATAGTATTGCAAGCCTTTAATGCTCTCATATAAAAGTCAAATAATCAATCCCGCAACCGGAAAATTTTTAGTCAATTTTTTGCCTGTGAGGCTAATTTTTTTCTCGCCCTGGAATCACGAAAACAACCGATAAAAACAGCTTGCATACCTACTGAGGGCGAGTTTCCGATCGAGCTGGCTGAGTATTTTGGTTGGGAACACTCGCCTTAGAGCTTAATTTTTGGAAATAAAGACCGCCGATGGTGGCTAAGAATATTGTGTAAGCCGCTGCTTGGACGAGATAAAGTCGATCTCTGTATCCAAACAGTGCTTTGAGAATCACTCCCGGAAATTGTCGATCGGGCAAAATTTCCGTTGCATTCCACACCATAGGCCCTAAAATACAAGAGTGGACTGGTGCGAGGCGATCGTAATAAACACAAATTGCTGCATACTTGCTATTCATCTGTGACAAAATCCCAGCGGCTTGGTCAAAATGTTTGAGTGCAGATACTGCCAAACCTGCCACGATTAACAGCAACAAAATCCCCATAAACTTGAAAAACAGGCGGATATCAATTTTGACACCCCCATAGAACAGTAGCGCGCCAATGATTGCCGCCCCAGTCAAACCGCCCAAAGCTCCCAAAGCGGGACTCAAACCTTGTTGAAATTGAGCGCTGACAAATATAACTGTTTCAAAACCTTCGCGCAGTACCGCAATAAAAATTAAGCCAAATACGCCCCAGCCGGCATTGGTATTTTCTGTCAAAGCTGCTGTAACTGCTCCTTCAACTTCTGCTTTGAGAAAGCGCGCTTGCTGAGTCATCCAAATTAGCATCCAACTTAGCATTGCGATCGCCACAAGGCCCAACACACCCTCTAATAGCTGTTTAATGACTGGTGCGTAAGGCTGCTCGGATGTTGATAGTGCTGCGAGCAATCCATTGAAGAGAATACCCACAATACCGCTAGCACCAATGCCGGCTGCGACACCTGCATAAACCCAAGAATTGAGGTGACTTTGCTCGGCTTTTTTGAGGCAAGCTAGTACAATTCCGACGACTAAGGCGGCTTCTACGCCTTCGCGCAGGGTAATTACAAAAGTGGGTATGGCTTCACTAAAATTCATTTTTTATCATCATGGGGCATGGGCATGGGGCATTGGTCATTGGTGATTGGAAATAACCAATAACCAACAACCAATAACAACTAACCAATGATTAAATCAACTATAATCCCGCAGCATTTTTTTCAATTCTACTTGGTGCAATTCTTCTTGTCCAATTAGATTGCGGGCATATTCTTCCAAATAAACGCTGGAGTCGGTCACGACTTCAAGTAAAGATTTATACTTTTTGAGCGCTTTTTTCTCGTGATTTAAACTTTCTTCTAACAAGTCTTTCACTGAGTGTTTGTAGGTTTCTTCGATGGGAGCAATTTTCTGACTGGGATGCCCCTCTAAACCGGTGAGAATTTCTCCTGCTTGTTGGGCGTGGATTAGAGATTCCGTTGCTTGTGCTTTAAAAAACTGCACGATGGGAATCCGGTTTGGCCCTGTCACCATTAGTGAATAGTGGGTATAGCGCACGACACCTGCAAGTTCCCATTCCATGATGGTGCATAGCAGTTCCTGGGTTTTTTTCTCGTCAAGGTCTTTCATTTGTTGTTTTAGAAGTAGCAGGCCTTAGAGGGCGCTGTTTATAATATCACATTTAAGTTAAAAATGAAAAGTAAGGTGCTGATGGCGGACCTTACCGGAGAGAGAGATGTTGTATGTGAATTACGGGTTAACTTCTAAGGTTCCCGTAGGAGCAAACACTACAGTAAACTTAGCGACTGGTGCTGCATTGTTGCTGCTAGTTTCGGGAGATTTGAGGAGATTTGGCAAAGGATTTTCTTTGGTGTAATCCTTGGCTGGTTGATTGAGTGGCTGGAAATTGTCGATCGCCCCATCTTGACTTGGACTGACTCGATAGACTAGATTTTGATTGAAAGTAGGGCTACTTTGCCAAGTCTGATTTATGCGATCGTAGACTTTCACAGCTAACTCATCTAGTTTTACGCCAGCCGTAATTTCTGCTGTCTGATTTGTGCCATCTACCGCCTAAACTTTCTGCTGGGCTGCTGATACAGGTACAGCTTGGACAGTCTTATATGTAGGGCTACTCGCAAGAGCCGTTTCAGTAGACGTATTAGTGAAACGTACAACGTCGGGAGACTTGTCAGGGGGAGCATCCCGCTTTTTAACTAAGCATACCTACCCATTTTAATCTCATTATTTAAATATGCACATCTGAGTCT